>NZ_JAOTGB010000010.1:0-81273 GCF_044427425.1 Streptococcus sp. 2018WUSS126
TGTCAACACTTTTTTGAAACTTTTTTTCGTTCCTCTGTTAACTAGTTGCTCAAGAGACAACTCATTTATTCTATCATCTTCTACTGGACTTGTCAACACTTTTTCGAAACTTTTTTTCATTCCGCTACTGACTAGCCCCTCAAGAGACAACTCATTTATTCTATCACGACTTACTATACATTGTCAACCGTTTTTTTGAAAATGATAAAACAGCTGCAAAAACTGCAACTGTTTTATTATCTTTATTGACGTACCTCTAGAAGACCCAAATCTCCATCTTCACGTCTATACAATACATTTGTTGTACCGTCATTGGCATCTGTATAGATAAAGAAATCATGTCCGAGCAACTCCAATTGGAGGACTGCTTCTTCCATATCCATTGGTTTCAAGTCTACTTGCTTAGTACGAACCACTTTTACTTCCTCACCTGTTTGCTCAACAAGTTCATCTGTAAAGACTTGACCAGTTGCCACTTTTTGACGATGTTTTCGTTCAATCTTGGTTTTGTTACGACGAATTTGGCGTTCAATCTTATCTACTACAAGATCGATAGAGCCATACATTTCTTGTGAAATATCTTCTGCGCGAAGTGTAACTGCTCCAACTGGAATTGTTACTTCTACTTTTGCGCGCTTGTCACGGTAAACTTTTAGATTTACTTTAGCATTCAACTCTTGTTCTTCATTGAAATATTTCTCAATCTTAGCCACTTTCTCTTCTACATAGGTGCGAAGTGCATCTGTAACTTCAAGGTTTTCTCCACGAATACTGAATTTAATCATATTAGTACCTCTTTCTTGGCTTTCGCCTTTCTTCACTATTATTATACCACATTATAGGAATATTGCAACCGTTTTCTTATCGTGTTAGTGAAAATGTTTTGATTTCTTTCCTACCAATTTTCATGAAAAGTTCTACAGCAAGTTGGATTGTGGCTCCTGTTGTGTATATATCGTCGAATAATAATATTTTTTCCGGCACTTCTTTTTCATCTAATAGATAGAACATCTGTTTTGCTTCTAGTCTCTCTGCTCGATTTTTAGACGATTGTTTTTGGCTTTCATACTTTCCAAGAAGGGATTGATAAGGAATATTTGTAGCATCCAAAAGTCCTTCCACTTGATTAAACCCACGTTCTGATAGTCGTTTTGGACTAATTGGTATGGGAACAATTGTGTAGTCAGGAAATTGGCGTAACGCTATTCTAAGCTTTTTAGCAAAAATGTTTCTTAAAACATAGTCTCCTTGAAATTTGTAGCGACTAAAATAATGTGCCATCGCTTGATTATATTGGTACAAAGCTGTGTGGACAACTGGTTTCCCTTGATTCTGCCAGTACTGACAATCCTTGCAACTTTCCGATTCTCCATTTTTATAACAATGTGGACAGTGTTGCTCTGCTATTTCCTCAAAAGTCGAAAAACATTCTTCACAGGTGCCCGATTTTTCTTTACTAAAGAAGATGAGATCTGAAAATCTTGTTTTATTTTTCATAGCTTGATCGCACAATAGACAATTAGACATAACCAGCCTCCTTGTTCATCTGTTTAATTTCAGCGATTGCCTTTTCAATGGCTCCTGTACTTCCTTCATGATAAAACTGGAGTAACCCAGTCGGACGTTCCATACTCCTGCCGACTCGGCCTGCAATCTGAACAAGACTTGACGCTGTGTAGAGGTAATGATTGGCTTGAACAACAAAGACGTCTACACATGGGAAGGTTACCCCACGTTCAAGAATAGTAGTCGATATTAAGACTGTGATTTCTCTCTTGCGAAACCCCTCAACGATTTCAAGGCGATTTTCTGTTTGACTGGATACAAAGTCAATTGTTTCTTCTGGGAATGTTTTTTTCATTATCTTGGTAAATTCTTGACCTTTGGAGATTTCAGGGACAAAAATGAGTAAGGGAAAGCCCGACTTTCTCTGTTCTTCAATCACTTTTTTCAACTTTGGAACTAGTCTATTTTTCTTTAGGGTATCATCGAATCTACTAAACCAGACTTTTTGCGGGACAACAAGCGGATTGCCATGAAAGCGCCTTGGCAAACTAAGACGGCTTAATTTGCCCGTTCTGACTTTTTTATCCAATTCATCTGTTGAAGTCGCCGTCAGAAAAACTTGAACACCGGCTTCCTTGACCGCATTGTCTGCTGCTCGATAGAGCATGGGATTATCTGCATAGGGAAAGGCGTCTACTTCATCAATCAAAACCAAATCAAAGGCCTGATAAAATTTTAATAACTGATGTGTGGTTGCTACAACTAATGGAGTTCGGAAATAGGGTTCAGACTCTCCATGTAGTAAACTAATTGGAACTGAAAAGTCATTTTGCAGTCGTTTATAGAGTTCGATACAAACATCGATTCGAGGACTGGCTAAGCAAACCGCTCCGCCTTTATCAATCACTGAGGCAACGGTGTGGTAAATCATTTCTGTCTTACCTGCTCCTGTTACTGCATGAACCAATGTCGCACGATTATTTTCCACGTTTGCAACTAGTCCATCTGAAATTCTTTGTTGCCAATCAGTTAGTTGACCTTTCCACTTTAAACACTTAGTGATTGGAAAATCTTTCTGAGGAAAATGATAGAGTTTTTCGTCCGACCGCACTCTGCCTAGAAGCAAGCAGGCTCGACAGTAATAAGCATCGTTTGGCAATTTGTTTTCTTCTTCAAAAGTTGTTCCACAGCGAAAGCAGTTATTCTTTTTTGTAATACTTGGCACTTTTTCTGCTATTTCTCTTTCTTTTGCTGTCAATTGGTATTTGGTAAATAATCTTCCATAATAATTTTCTAATTCTTTCATCGCTTATTTATTCGGAATTTCTTGTCAGTTTTAAAAAAAATTAGTACAATTTGGTTATGAAAGAATTTAAAACAATTAGAGAAGATGGTATTGTTGAAGAAGAAATTAAAAAGTCACGATTTATCTGCTTTATGAAACGAGTGACCAGCGAGGAGGAAGCTCGCGACTTTATCAACAAGATCAAGAAAGAACATTACAAGGCTACTCATAACTGCTCTGCTTTTGTCCTTGGAGAAAATATGGAAATCAAGCGTTCCTCAGATGATGGGGAGCCGTCTGGCACTGCTGGTGTGCCAATGCTGACGGTTTTAGAAAATCACGAACTGACCAATGTCGCAACGGTAGTTACCCGCTATTTTGGAGGTATCAAACTAGGGGCAGGCGGACTTATTCGTGCTTACGCTGGAGCCGTGGCTAATGCAGTCAAGGAAATCGGGGTTGTGGAAGTTAAGGAGCAGGAAGGGATTTCCATTAGCATGTCCTATGCCCAATACCAAGAGTTTGCCAATTGGCGAGCTGAGCAAGGTCTGGAAGAATTTGATACCCAGTTTACTACTGAAGTTTCAACCATGATTTTTGTCGATAAAGAATTCCTTGAACAAACATTAGCAAGTCTTACTGACTTTTACCACGGAAAAGTATTCGCGGAAAAAGCTAACTCTCGAATCATTGAGGTACCTGTCTATTAAAAAAAGCTATCGGCGAGATAGTTTTTTTATATTATCCCTTTTTGACTTTCTACTATATAATGTATAATAACATTATTTGGAGGTGCCATATGGCTATTTATCAAAACATTACTCAATTAGTTGGAAAAACACCTGTTATTAAACTCAATAATATCGTTCCAGAGGGGGCAGCGGAAGTCTATGTGAAATTAGAGGCCTTTAACCCAGGATCTTCTGTAAAAGACCGGATCGCCTTGGCTATGATTGAAGATGCTGAAAAGGCTGGTACCATCAAACCTGGAGATACTATTGTTGAGCCAACAAGTGGTAACACTGGTATCGGTCTTGCTTGGGTTGGGGCAGCAAAAGGTTATAAGGTGATTATCGTCATGCCTGAAACCATGAGTGTTGAACGTCGTAAGATTATCCAAGCTTATGGAGCTGAACTTGTCTTGACTCCTGGTAGCGAAGGGATGAAGGGGGCTATCGCCAAAGCAAAAGAGATTGCTGAAGAAAAAAATGGCTGGGTTCCTTTCCAGTTTGCTAATCCATCTAATCCAAAAGTTCACGAAGTTACAACAGGACAGGAAATTTTGGAAGACTTTGGAACAACTGGTTTAGATGCCTTTGTATCTGGCGTTGGTACTGGTGGTACCGTTTCAGGTGTTTCGCATGTTTTGAAGACAGCAAATCCAGATATTGCTATCTATGCTGTCGAAGCTGATGAATCAGCTGTCTTATCTGGTGAAGCACCTGGTCCGCACAAGATCCAAGGTATTTCGGCAGGTTTTATTCCAGATACTTTGGACACTAGCGCCTATGATGGCATTATTCGTGTCAAATCCGATGATGCCTTAGCTACAGGTCGTGCTATCGGTGGAAAAGAAGGATTCTTAGTTGGTATTTCTTCAGGTGCAGCAATTCACGCTGCTATCGAAGTCGCTAAGGAGTTGGGAACTGGAAAAAAAGTGTTGGCAATCTTGCCTGATAACGGAGAACGTTACTTGTCAACAGCTCTTTACGAGTTCAATGATTAAAAAGAAAGAAGGTTAGGAATGCATCCTATACCTTCTGTTCTTTGTGTTCTTTGAGATAGCCTTTAGCTTCCTCAATCCATTTCGGAAGTTGTTTTGCTAAAGGGGAAAAACCAATTTTATTCCGTTCATTTGTAAAACGATGATGACGCGGAATTTTTTGTTGTTCTTCTTCTAAGGTCCGGATTGATAAACTAGCCTTTTCAGTATATTCATCAAAGTCAACTACCTGTACCAAAACCTCTTGCCCCAATTTTAAATGATCATAAATATTATCAACAAAACCTGTTTTGATTTCCGAGATATGAATCAGGCCCGTCGTCCCATTCTCTAATTGTACAAAGGCTCCATACGGCTGAATGCCCGTTACCGTCCCCTTGAGTTTATCTCCGATTTTCATCTTAATCCTCTATTTCGATGGTCTCAATTACAACATCTTCATGTGGACGATCTGCTGAATCTGTTGCAACCGCTGCGATAGCATCCAAGACGACGAAGGATTCTTCATCAACTAGATGACCAAACACTGTGTGGCGTTGGTCTAGATGTGGTGTCCCGCCATTTTTGACATAGGCTTCTGCAACTTCTTTAGGCCAACCGCCTCGTTCTAATTCTTTCGCATTGTATGGGAAGTTTTGGTTTTGAACGATAAAGAATTGGCTTCCATTTGTATTTGGTCCTGCATTGGCCATAGACAAGGCTCCTCTGAGATTAAAAGCTTCCATTGAAAATTCATCTTCAAACGCAGTACCATAAATAGATTCACCACCCATGCCTGTTCCGGTTGGATCGCCACCTTGAATCATAAAGTCTTTGATAATACGATGGAAGATAATTCCGTCATAATAGCCATCTTTAGAAAGAGCTACGAAATTTGCTACAGTTTTGGGTGCAATTTCAGGGAAGAGTTTTACTGTTAACTTACCATGGTTAGTCTTGATATGCGCAACTGGCCCTGTAACATTTTCCAAATCTAATTGCGGGAAATATTTTTCTTTTTCTACCATACCTAATTTCTCCAAGGCATCAAAAATGCCATCTTCTTCTACTTTTTTTGTGATATAATCTGCATGCTTTTGCAGTTCTGGATGCGAATGCCCCATAGCGATACTAATTCCTGCATAATCGAATAACTCAATATCGTTGAGTCCATCTCCGAATACTAGGACATTTTCAGGTTTCAGGCCTAGTTTTTCAACAACCTTAGCAACACCAGTTGCTTTGGAAGAGCCTTTTAGCACAATGTCCGATGAAATAGCATCCCAGCGAACACTACGCAATTCCGCTTGCAACTCTTCTGGAAGTTCTACTTCGTGACCATCTTTCTCAAAAGTTAACAATTGATAGATGTCATTTTCTTTATAAAAAGTTGGGTTTGTTTCCAAACCTTCATAAATCAAGTCAATTACTTGACTAATGCGGTCAGTTCGTGCAGAAAGCGTCCCTTTTCGACTACCAAGCATACCATATTCTATTCCAATTTCTTTAGCCCAATTTAATACAGATTCTACTAAATTTTGGGGCATTGGCTGATGGTACACTACCTGACCTTTGGCATCTTCTACGTAGGATCCGTTAATCATAGCGAAAAAGTCTGGCTTTAAGGCCTTGATTTCTGGCACTAAACCATATGGCGTTCGTCCTGACGCAATTCCTGTCAAAATTCCCTTTTCTTTCAGTGATTTGAAAACCTGCTGAATTGATTCAGGAATGTAGCCTGTATTCTTCACACGTAGCGTGTCGTCAATGTCAAAAAAGACTATTTTTATTTTTTTTGCCTTATATCTGAGTTTTGCATCCATATAATTCCACTATCCTTTGGTTGAAAATTAACTAATTTTCATTATACCACTATTGGTCCTCTTGCGCCACCAAACCATGCTGGAAAGCATAAACAACTGCTTGAGTACGGTCGCTAACAGCTAGTTTGGATAAGATATTGGAAACATGGGTTTTTACAGTTTTTAAGGATATGAAGGACTCATCTGCAATTCGTTGATTATCATATCCCTTGGCTAACAGCGTCAAGATTTCGCGTTCACGAGCTGTCAAGTCATCATGTAAATCTGGGTGGCGTTTATGGTGCTCTACTTTTTTCTCTACTTCTGTCTCAATAGCATATTCTCCAAGAGCTACCTTGCGGATGGCTGCTAAGATTTCGTCAGCACTTGACGTTTTCAACATATAGCCACGAGCTCCTGCTTCCAGCACAGGATAGATTTTTTCATTATCTAGGTAGGAGGTCAGGATGACAATCTGCGCTTGCGGCCATTCCTTCAGCAAGGCCAGGGTTGCTTCTACGCCAGTCATCTTGGGCATAACCAAGTCCATCACTACAACATCGGGTTTAACCTCTAATGCTTTAGCCAAACCTTCCTCGCCATCACTAGCTTCTGCAACTACTTCAACATCTGGCTGTAAATTTAAGTAACTTTTCAATCCTAGACGAACCATCTCATGGTCGTCAACCAGCATCACTCGAATCGTATTCATCTTCTTTTCCTTTCAATAGTGGGATACGAATATCGATCGCCACTCCCTTATTTGGGGCTGTGCGAATTTTTATCGTTCCAGCCATGTCTTCAACCCGCTCACGTATGTTTTGAAGACCGTAACTTAATTCATCATCTGCACCTTGTTGGAAGCCGATACCATCGTCTGTCATTTTCAACTGCAGTTCTGTTTCCTTCTGCAAGAGGTAAACATCCAAATGCTTGGCCTTGGCATGTCGCAAGGTATTACTGATAATTTCTTGCGCAATGCGGAAGAGATGTTCTTCAATTAGTTTCGGTAGCTCCTCTACTTCATGTTGGAAATGAACGATAATATTACTTTTGTCGCTAACTTCACGCAAAATCAGCTCAAATCCTTCAACCAAGGTTTTACTTTCAAGTTCACTTGGGCGTAGATGTAATAATAGGATGCGTAGATCTCTTTGGGCAGACTCAATCATGTCTTTCACGAGCATCAGCTGTTCCTGCAAGGTTTCCTGCGGAAGAGTGGATAGATTGGACGATAATCCTGACAAAATCATGCTCGTTGCAAATAACTCTTGACTAACCGTATCATGCAAATCCCTGGCAATCCGTTTCCGTTCTCCCTCAACAATCTCTTCTTTCTTGACTAAATCTTGATTGTCAACCAGCTGCACCTGACGTGTGAGGTTTCTGACCTTATCAGACAACTGGAGCAAGAGTTGATCACTTTCGGTGTCTGTTCGAATGCTTTTATTCTTCAAGATAGCTTGTAACTTCGTCCGCATAACCTGGGTGGAGGCTAGGCTGACAGTTTGTACCATTACAGCTAGAAAAAGAGTTAAAACAATAACTAGTAGAATGAGAGTAAACACGAGCTGCTCCGTTGAAATCCAGAGCGTAACATCTAGCAATGAATAATTTAAAAGTGGGAGGGTGGAAGCAATCACCACAAAAACAATAAGACAGGCAAACCAGGCGAGGAGTAGGTAGGTACGTTTTCTCATACGCGAACCACCTCCACATCTCCCAGTATATTGTTTGTAACGACTTTTACACGTTTGTGTGATTCTTGATAATCGGGACTATTGACCACTATACTTTCATTCCGCAAATCCCAGTATGATTCACCCAGGAAACTTACTCGTCCATAGATACTAGTTGCTGACAGTGCAACCTCAACATCAATTGGAACAATAATTTTTGTCCGTCCAAACGTTTTACGAATTACAACAATATTATCTCTGCCAACTAATACAGTCTTATCCAAATCAACTACATCATTGCCAAACAAGCGTACAATGTTAATATCTTCAAAACCAAACCTATCTTGAGAGTGGTCGTGGTTGCCAAACCATCTATTTTTCTCTTTTTGAACCTGTAGAGAATAGTCACTAAAAACAATGTGGGTATATTGGTTTCTCTTTTCATAACGTGAAAAGAAATTAATCAGCATGTAGACGACTAGTAGCATAATCCCAATAATGAAGAAGGGATTTAAAACAAAGACCAAAAATAATAGAGATAAGGAGCTGACCAGTAAAACACTGTTGACTTTTCTTCCTAGGAAGTACCAAATGATGAGTAATAAGGCAGAGAAAAGTAGCAGGGTCCGACTGGCCTCATTGGCTACCACATCAAAGGCTGCCATCGTAAAAATCATACTTTCTATTAGTAGAAAAAATTGAACTTTCCGCATCTTCTCCATCCTTTCTATACTATTGTAACAAAAAATAAGTAAAAGAACTCCATCCAAAGTAGGAAATATAGGACTGACTGATATATAGTTTTAGTTTACTTTTAGTTCAAAGCAAGTTGATGAAGTAATCAAAGAGAAACTAAAGGGCTATAAAACTAAATATTGTCTATACTATCAAATAATACTCAATGAAAATCAAAAGTAGCCTAGGAAACGAAGTCGAAGATAGAACTGGAGTTCATCAAGTCAAGTTGACAACGGATAATTTTGATTTTCGAAGAGTATAAATGAGCTTTAATCTGATCTAGCATGACCTTCCCCCTTCTATTTTTAGTGTAACATAAAAAACTAACCTACCACAAAATATGATAGGTTAGTTAGCTTAACGACATTGGGCATCTACCCAACCTTATTCATCTTTATTGTCCGCTATCTGTTGAAGTACTTGTGCTTGTGGAACTTCCTGTTGAAGAATCGCTACTGGTTCTGGTTGATGCAACGGAGACATACAAGGTAACTGTTCCATCAATTGTTGCTCCAGCAGCAGGATATTGTCCAATGACAATATCACTTGTCGTTGAATAATAACTTCTATCTTCTTGTTTTTCAATATTTTCCGCATTGACACCCAAGGCTTGTAATTGACTACGCGCCTGTGAATAGGTGTAATTGCGAGATGTTAAATCAGGCATAATCAACTCTTTTCCTTTTGAAATAACTAGATTGATGATAGAACCTTTTGCCAATTCTGTATTGGCAACGGGATCTGTACTGATAACCTGACCCGCAGTAACAGATGAGCTATATTCCTGAGTAATGGTTCCAACACTGAATCCTGCTGTCTGAAGAACTTGAGTAGCATTCTCCTGACTTTTTCCAACAACGTTTGGAACAACTTGTGGCGCCACTCCTTTGGAAACGTAAAGGGTAATTTTTGCCCCCTTCTCAGCAGAACTATTTGCTTCTGGATCTGTTTTGATGACGAGTCCTTGGGCAACTTTTTCGCTATATTCTTCTTTTATTGTCACTTGGAAACCAAGAGCCTCCAATTCCTGCCGTGCAGTATCAGACTCCTTATCCACCACATCTGGAATAGATGACAGCGCAGCCGTTGCTACTACAATATCAATCTTACTCCCTTGACGTCTGGTCGTCTTTGCAGCCGGAGAGGTTCGTATTACCAAGCCTTCATCTACAGTTGCGGTCGCTTCTTCTGTGATGTTTCCGACTTCCAATCCTGCTACTTCAATCATTTCTGTAGCTTTTTCAACGGTTTGACCAGACACATCAGGGACGGTAACTGTCCGTGGAGTGTTGAAAAACATGAGTCCAACCGCTATGACTGTTAACAAAATAGCTCCTATCAAGACTTTATAGCGTGTACGCATCCCCGGTCTTGGTTTTGAAACAGGCTTATTCCCTGAGTTCGCCACTTCTTTCTTACCAGACCCCTTATCCGTCGCAGAAACTTGAGCAGAACTGTTTGTATGCGGTACTTTCGTTTCAACATTGGCCTGGGAGAGTTTTGGCAAGGTTTTTGTATCAACCTTGTTCCCTTCTAGTTCAACCCTGGGTTCATTCCGACGATCCATGGATAGAGCCGAAGCTAAATCTGCGTACATTTCTGCAACCGACTTATAGCGCTCGTTTAATTTTTTAGCCGTTGCTTTTAGTACAACATTTTCTAAGGCCTGAGGTACGTTGGCATTCTCTTCTCTAACAGATGGGAGAGGTTTTTGAAAATGCTGAAGAGCGATCGTCACAGCACTATCTCCATCATAGGGAATGCGACCCGTCAACATTTCAAAAAGGATGATTCCCATCGCATAAATGTCACTTTGAATGGTCGCTTTCGAACCACGCGCCTGCTCAGGTGAAAGATAGTGAACAGAACCCAACATGGAGTTGGTTTGTGTCAAACTCGTTTCAGCAAAGGCAACTGCAATACCAAAGTCTGTTACTTTAGCGACTCCATTGGAAGTCAAAAGGACGTTCTGAGGTTTCAAATCTCGATGGACAATTCCTCTCGTGTGCGCCATTCGCATAGCAAGGAGAATCTGTCCCATAATTCGCACCGCAACATCGTTGGAGAGTGGTGCATTTTCTTTTATATAACGTTTTAAATCGAGGCCATTGACATATTCCATAGCCAGATACTGTTGACCATCTTCTTCGCCGATGTCCGAAATACGAACGATATTGGGATGGTCAAGTTCTGCCATGGCACGCGCTTCACGTTGAAAACGCTGGATAGCAATTTGATCTGTCTGATAGTTGGTCCGAAGAACTTTAACGGCAACCTCTTCTCCATCTAAAATCAAATCTCTTGCTAGGTAAACATCTGCCATACCGCCTCGACCAATTTGCCGAACGATTCGATACCGACCGGCAAAGATCTTACCGATTTGAATCATTACCTAGCCTCCTCCGTAATGTGAAGCAAACCTACTGTAATATTATCTAGACCGCCTGCATTATTGGCAAAACGTACAAGTGTTTCTACCTTGCTTTCAATTGAAACATCACTCAATACAATATCACGAATGTCCTCGGTTGGTACCATATTGGTTAAGCCATCGCTGTTAATAAGGACATAATCTCCAACCTCAAGAGTTTTCAAAGCAATGTCTGGTTCAATTGGTTCGGCTTGTCCGATGGACTGCGTTACAATATTTTTTTGAGGATGACGCTGTGCTTCTTCTTCTGTGAGCTGACCAGCTCGAACAAGGGCACCTACCAGCGAATGGTCGTTGGTTAGACGTGTATATTCGCCATCTCTAATCAATCCAACTCGTGAATCTCCGACATGGGCATAGATCATTTGGTTGTCGATGACAACAACTGCTTCAAGAGTTGTTCCCATCCCCTTGTATTCTTCTGTCTGTCCAAGTTCATGAATCTTTTGGTTTTCAGCGTCAATGATTGCAACCATCCATTCACGGACATCATTTAAGGTCACTAATTGAGTATCAACCCAAGCAGCTCCCAAATCTGTTGCTGCCATTTCACTAGCAATATGGCCGGCACGGTGACCACCCATTCCATCAGCTAATACGACCAAATCAATCCCTGCACGGTTTTTGTAGCGATTGATATAGTCTTGGTTGTTCGAACGTTTCTGTCCTACATCAGTAAGTAATGCAATTTCCATAATTTTTATCGTTGCTAAGCAACTTCCTCCTCTTATTCTAGGATTTTCGTCTAAGTTGACCGATGAAAAATCCATCTGTCTTATACTGTTCAGGGGTTATCAACAAGCAGCCATCCACCATAATATCTGTTTGAGGGTGTTCTAGTGTCACCTGCTCAAAATTGGGATGGTTTTGCAGAAATTCTTGAATAACCTCTTGGTTTTCCTTAGCAATAATCGTACATGTGCTATAGGTTATTATACCACCAATTTTCAAGCTTTGGCAAACACTGTCCAGTATCTGTAACTGGATAGTCTTTAAAGAATCAAAGTCCATCGATGCCTTGTTATAACGAATATCTGGCTTACGGCGGATGAGTCCAATACCTGAACAAGGGGCGTCTACCAATATCTTATCAAAGGTATCAGGGCCAAATGTTTCATGAACACGACTGGCGTCCAGACGTTTGGTCTCAATCTTATCTTCTAGACCTAAACGAAGTGCGTTTTCTTCAATCAGGTTTAGTTTATGATCATATAAATCCAACGCATAAACTTTTCCATCCGTAAGATAGCTTGCCATATGACAGGTCTTTCCACCCGGAGCTGCACAGGCATCCAAGATGATTTCATCTCCTTGAATATCCAAAGTCGGAGCTACCAATTGACTGGTTTCGTCTTGAATAGTGATAAGCCCTTCCCTGAAATAATCTGTCCCCGCAAAGTGTCCATGAGATTTAACCAATCCAACTGGTGATAACTGCGAGTGTTGGGCGCCTAGCTCCTCTGCCAATCGCTCCACTTGTTGACTATCCGTCACGCGTACGCTGGCCTTATTCCGATCATGTAAGCTTTGGAAAATCTTCTCTGCACGTTCATCGCCATATTCTGCAATCAGGGTTTGGACCAACCAAACTGGCACAGAATACTGAACGGATAGACGTTTGTTCTTTCTTTTAATATCTGCTGGTTTCGGCAACGAATCCTGACTAAGCTTACGCAAAATAGCATTGACAAATTTGTCAGTTCCAGGCTTTCGCTTGGCAATATTAACTGCCTCATTGACAACTGCGTGGGGGGGCAATTTGTCCAAATATACCAACTGGTAGAGGCTCAACATGAGGAGATAGTAGACCCAAGTGTCCAACTTTTCTCTATCTTCGATAAAATGTGCCAAATACCACTCTAGGGTAATTTTACGAGAAACCGTCCCATAAACCAACTCGGTCGCCAAGCCCTTGTCCTGTGCTGATAAACGAGAAGATTCTAGAGCCTTATTGAGAGCGATGTTCGAGTAAGCTCCTTGATCAAAGACTTGTTCCAATACAGATAAGGCTAGACTTCTTGCTGTTTCATGTTTATTGATCACCAAATTGATCTCCTACTGCAATATCTCGACCTGCACCATTTAAAAAGTCTGCAATGGTCATTTTTGGCTTACCAGCTGGCTGGACTGTTTTCAGAGAAAGGGCTCCCTGACCTGTCGCAATGATCAATTCTTTCTTGCTTCGAGCAACAACCCGACCAACTGGTCCTTCACCTTCTGCTTCTACAGCTTCTTGAATTTTAAACCGTTCCCCTTGCCAATAGGTGTGGGCAACGGGCCACGGGTACATACCGCGAATGTGATTAAATAGTTGACGAGCTGTCTTATTCCAATCCAGTACCTCTTCTTCTGGCTGGATATTTGGTGAGAAGGTTACCTGTTCTGGATTTTGAGCGACTGGTTTCAAGTCACCAGCAATATAGGCTGGTAAGGTTTGTAATAATAAATCCCGACCAACAACAGCCAACTTTTCAAACAAGGTGCCGACATTGTCACTTTCTTCAATAGCAATGCTATCGCTGGAAATCATGTCACCGGCATCCATTTCCTTGACCATTTCCATAATGGTTACGCCGGCACGCTCATCACCGTTAATCAAAGCGTAATGGATAGGAGCACCGCCACGGTATTTAGGAAGAAGAGAAGCGTGAACATTGACCGCAAAGTCAACTGAGTTCAATAATTTGGTTGGTAGGAATTGCCCAAAAGCTGCCGTCACAATCCCGTCTGCTCCTAAATTCATCAGCTCATCCATTTCTTGACTCCCAGATAGCTTCTCTGGTTGAAAGACTGGTAAATTGTATTCCAAGGCTACTTCTTTCACAGGTGTCATTTGGATGACTTTTTTTCGTCCAACAGCTCGGTCTGGCTGGGTTACAACTGCCATTATGTTATAATTTCCATCAGCTAAGAGCCCTCTTAAGACCGTCGCTGAAAACGCTGGCGTTCCCATAAAAATCAACTTTGTCATATTCGTGTTCTCATCTCCTTTTCATTTTCTGATTCATATCAATTATACTATCCCCTAATTATATCATTTTTGCTTATTTTTTCCTTAATCAAAGGTTCTTAAAACAAAAAAATGCAAGGTCAATAGTGACCTCACATCATATTCTGCGGTTCATTGTCAATAATCAGCCGCAAATCTTGATTTTCTCTCTCCTGTGTCCAATCCAAAATCTGGTTCAAGACCTCTTCCAAACGGTCTTCATGCCGGTATTTCAAGATGATCTGGTAGTGGTAGAGATTATGGGTTCTGGCAATGGGCTTGGGTGTCGGTCCCAAGATTTGAATCGCATCTGTTAAGTGTTGACGGAGAAAGGCTACAGTTTCATAGGCTTTTTTCACGACAAATTCTTCCGACTTGTGCGAAAAGGTTAGACCAACCGTAAAATAGTAAGGCGGATAACCAAGATTTTTCCGAATGCCCATCTCATAACGATAGAAACCTTCATAATCCTGCTCTTTGGCAAAAGCAATAGCATAATGATTGGGGTTGTAGGTCTGAATCAGGACCTCCCCTTCCTTATCAGCTCGACCAGCCCGACCTGCTACCTGAGTTAGCAACTGGAAGGTCCGCTCAGAAGACCGAAAATCAGGCAAATTGAGGGCCGTATCAGCATTGAGCACCCCAACCAGCGTCACATTTGGAAAATCCAAGCCCTTGGCAATCATCTGGGTTCCCAGAAGAATATCCGCTTCGCCTCGACCAAACCGTTCGAGCAAGTCCTCATGAGCACCTTTTTTCTTGGTAGTATCCACATCCATACGCAAAATTCTAGCCTCTGGCAAGAGCTCCTGCAATTCATCGTAGGCCTTTTGCGTACCCGTCCCATAATAACGAATAGAACGACTTTGGCAGTTTGGACAGGTCTGAGGAATCCCCTTTTGAAAACCACAATAGTGGCAATTCATCGTTTTTGTGTCCATGTGGAGCGTCAGGGAAATATCACAGTTGGGACACTGGTCAACACTCCCACAATCACGACACATGACAAAAGAAGAATAACCACGCCGATTCAACATAAGAACGACCTGTTCCTTACGAGCCAGCTTTTCTCTAATCTTATCAATCAGAACAGGGGTAAAATTACTAGCCTCCTGCTGACCGATATAATCACGGAAATCCACAACTTCCACTTCTGGAATACGAGCCAAGGGATTGGCCCTCTGGTTAAGAGTCAGTCTTCCATAGACTCCTCGACTAGCCCGAGCTCGTGTTTCAAGACTCGGCGTAGCAGACCCCAAGACCAGGGTCGCTCGATTATAGTCTGCCCGCAACTTTGCCACATCACGCGCATGATAGCGTGGATTGCTGTCCTGCTTGTAGGTCGCCTCATGCTCCTCATCAATGATGATAACACCCAAATTTGTCAAAGGAGCGAAGATAGCTGATCGAGCCCCGACAACCACCTGGGCATTTCCAGCCTCAATCTTTCTCCACTCGTCATACTTCTCTCCATCAGACAAACCCGAGTGAAGAATCGCGACCTGCTGACCAAAACGAGAAATAAAACGATTGGTCATCTGAGGGGTCAAGGAAATCTCAGGTACTAGCATAATAGCCGTTTTCCCCATCTTCAAGACCCGATCAATGACCTGGAGATAGACTTCCGTCTTCCCAGAACCAGTCACTCCTTGCAGTAGAAATGTCTGGCTTTCCTGACCGATAGAGGCCACAATCTCACGAACCGCAATCGCCTGCTCTGGATTCAAATCCAAGGCCTGCGTTTTTTCCACCTTATCAAAAACTCCCTGAGTCCGCGACACTTCCTCTTCCCAGACTTCTATATAGCCTTTTTCTTGGAAATAGCGGAGCGTATCAGCTGAATAGTCCGATTTTAGGTTTGAAAGGAGCTGGTCTTCAGAATGTTCCAGAAGAAATTCCCTTAACTGCTGCCGTTTCTTGGCCCGATTGCTGATGTCTGCTTCTCGTAATTTCTCCAGATAAACACGGTACCATTTTTCCGTCTTGATTTGCTTCTTATCCTTGGCCACATAGTCTACCAAGATTTTCCCTGACTGGGCTAGACGCATGATTTTCCCTTGCTCTGTCACGTCCAAGTCAGAAAAACGAATCTGCTCCTTATCACCGAATAAGCTGAGCTGCTCTGCCATTTCCAAGCCAAGCCCTGGACGGAGCAATTTGTCATAGGTCGAATTGAGCAAGCTGGGCAGCATGGATTTTAAGAGGGTAATTTTATAGGAGAAGACAGACTTCCTCATCTGGTCCGCCAACCAAAATTGCTCTTGATTGAGAACAGGACTATAGTCCAAAACCTCGGCAAGCTCTTTCAAGTCTTGTAAGTTATTTTCATCATCTTCATCAATCAGGTCAACCACAATCCCTTGAATCAGCCGATTTCCCTTACCAAAGGGTACATGGACACGCACGCCAACCATGAGCCCCTCTTCCAACTCAGCTGGAACGCGATAGGAATAAGCTTGATCTGTCTGCATCAAAGGGACGTCTACAATAATCTGTGCTAACATACCATCTCCATTTATTTTACCTTCTAATACCACGACTGATGCGAACAAGGTTCACTTTATGTATAAACTCCAACTATTGGAGCAAATATTAAAAGATAAACTAAATGACCTAGCTCCTTTCTGTCAAAACTTTCATCATTCCGAAAGTGAAAAGAAACCCGGATGGCAATCCCAACCGAGTCTTGTTTCTAAATCTTTTCGCCTTCTTCTTTTTCTTTAGCAATTTGAGCTTTGATTTTACGCTCTTCTTCTTCTGCCAAACGTTTAGCCTCTTCGGCACGGCGACGAACAGCCTCACGTTTCGCTTCTGGGTCTGGGTGGATGACTACATTACCTGATTCAATTTCTTCCAAGGCGCGTAGGGTGGATTTCACTGAGGTAAATTCTTGAGTTGGTTTGGCACCTGCTTCCAATTCATGGGCACGCTTAGCCTCAAGAATAACCAAAGAATACTTAGATGGTACCTTATCCAACAAGGTATCAATTGACGGCTTCAACATCATAATGTGATTCTCTCTTCTTTCTTTTATCGTTCTGCTATCTGTTCACGAATCATTTCATCGTAGCGACCAATCACTCGGTCTACACGGAAATGTTCTGCTTCGATAATACGCTTGACACGCTCAGCAGCCAACGGGACTTCATCGTTCACAACTGCATAATCATACTCACGCATCAAGGCGATCTCTTCCTTGGCACGTTCGATACGTTGAGCAATAACTTCCTCACTATCCGTTCCGCGACCAATCAAGCGATCTTGCAACTCCTCCAAGTCAGGTGGTGTCAAGAAAATGAACACCCCATCTGGAACCTTTTTCTTCACTTGGAGGGCACCCTGTACTTCAATTTCTAAAAAGACATCAATTCCCTTATCAAGAGTTTCATTGACATAGGTCAGAGGTGTTCCATAGTAATTTCCAACGTACTCTGCATATTCCAACATTTGACCCTGGCGAATCAAATCTTCAAATTCCTCACGACTACGGAAGAAATAGTCAACTCCATCAACTTCTCCCGGTCTCTGTGGACGTGTCGTCATGGATACAGAATATTCAAATTTATTATCAGAGCTTTCAAAAATTTCCTTTCGAACTGTTCCTTTTCCAACACCAGATGGGCCAGAAAAGACAATGAGTAAGCCTCGCTCTTTCATGATATCTCCTTTTAAATCTTTCATTCTAGTGTAACAAAATTTAGCATGAATTTCAACTGCTTTTAAATACGATTAGAATATTTCCTATTCCTATTTTCTATTCCCAACCCTAAACGAACTTTGAGCCAGTAGAAAAAGAGCCCTTCGGACTCTTCTACATTTACTTAGCAACATCTGTTGCTCTTGTTTCACGGATAACTGTGATTTTGATATTTCCTGGATAATCCAGATTATTTTCAATTTTCTCACGAACATCATGGGCCAAGATGGTAATCTGATCATCAGTGACCTTGTTAGGATGAACGATAATCCGAATTTCACGACCAGCCTGAATAGCATAGGATTGTTTAATCCCTTCAAAACTGTTGGCGATTTCTTCCAAGTCTTGCAGACGTTTGATGTAGGCTTCCATAGATTCACGACGCGAACCTGGACGAGCAGCGCTCAGAGCATCTGCCGCAGCCACAATGACTGCGATAGTACTTGTCGCTTCTACATCGCCATGGTGACTAGCAATCGCATTGATAACAATTGGATTCTCTTTATATTTCTTAGCCAATTCTGTACCAATTTCAACGTGGCTTCCATCCACCTCACGGTCAATAGCTTTACCAACGTCATGTAGGAAACCAGCTCGACGTGCCAAATTCACATTCTCGCCCAATTCAGCAGCAAGTACACCTGCTAATTTAGCAACTTCGATTGAGTGGCGAAGAACATTTTGTCCATAAGAGGTACGGAAATGCAAACGTCCCATGATTTTAATCAAGTCTGGATGAAGGTTTGGTGCCCCAACTTCATAAGCAGCAGCTTCCCCATACTCACGAATACGGTTATCCATCTCTACACGGTGTTTCTCAACCAACTCCTCAATACGAGCTGGATGAATACGACCATCTTGAAGCAAGGTCTCCATGGTCATACGGGCAATCTCACGGCGAATCGGATCAAAACCTGATAGAACAACCACTTCCGGCGTATCATCAATGATAACATCGATACCTGTGAGACTTTCAAAGGTACGAATATTTCGACCCTCACGTCCAATAATCCGTCCCTTCATCGCATCATCCGGTAAATGAACCGATGTAATCGTCTGCTCAGCCACATATTCACCTGATATGCGTTGCATCGCTTGGGCTAACAAGTCCTTTGCCATCTTGTCAGAACGTTCTTTTACTTCACGCTCTGCTTCCTTGATACGAATCGCAATTTCATGCGTCAATTTATCACGTGTATCGGTAAGGATGATTTCCTTCGCCTCTTCTTGACTGAGGGCCGCCACTCGTTCTAACTCCAAAGCTTTTTGTTCTTCGAGTTTTACAACTTCTTGTTCACGCTCATCAATGTGCTTAGCTTTATCGGTCAGACTTTGTTCCTTTTGTTCCAAAGTCTTTTCCTTGTTGGTCAAATTATCGTCTTTGCGGTCCAAGCTGGTTGCCCGCTCTGTCAAGCGTGATTCGATTTGCTTCAACTCTTGACGTTCTGACTTAAATTCTTCTGCAATTTCTTCTCGGTACTTACGAGCTTCTTCCTTAGCTTCCAAGAGTAATTCTTTTTTCAAGGTCTGGCGATCGCGCTCAGCTGTTTTTAGAATAACCTCAGCCTGCTCTTCTGCTCGACCACGAACATTACTAGCTTCTTGTTCTGCGTTTAAAAGTGTCAATTCTGCAGTTTCTTTTGCAGATTTCATCTTCAAAGAAATGGCAAAGTAACCTAATACTAAACCAATGAGAGCAGAAACAAGTGTCACTACTACTGTAATGATATCCATATTTCTACCTCTTTTTTTATAATTCGATTTTCACAAAATCTGTATCTATTTTATCATATTTGAAACGATTTCACAATTCCAAATTGTCAAATATGGTATAATAAATTCATCACTTATTTGGAGGAAAACATGAAAAAAGAAGTCACTGTCGAAAGCTTCGAGCTAGACCACACTATTGTAAAAGCACCTTACATCCGCTTAATTTCTGAAGAAGTCGGACCCAAAGGAGACATTATTACAAACTTTGATATTCGCCTTATCCAACCCAACGAAAATGCAATGGATACAGCTGGTCTACATACCATCGAGCATCTATTAGCTAAACTAATTCGCCAGCGCATCGACGGGCTAATCGACTGCTCTCCTTTCGGGTGTCGGACAGGTTTCCACATGATTATGTGGGGAAAACAAGACTCTGAAAAGATTGCTCAAGTCATTAAGTCGAGTTTGGAAGAAATTGCAGAAGGTATCACTTGGGAGGACGTTCCTGGGACAACCATTGAATCATGCGGTAACTACAAAGACCACAGCCTTCATTCAGCTAAAGAATGGGCCAAACTAATCCTTTCTCAAGGAATCTCTACCGACGCCTTTGAAAGAAAACCAATCTAACAAAAAAGCGGATAAACCGCTCAGAACGTAGACAAACTCCTAAAAATATAAAAAATTGAAGAAGTTTGCGAAAGATAGCAAGTCATTAAACTCTTAGAAACATTGATATTTCGGCGTTTCTGAGAGTTTTTTATTTTCAACATAAAGAAAAAAAGATTGAAGAAAATTGTCCAAAATGGACTTTTTCTTCAATCCGAAGCGGGTAAACCGCTTTTTTGTTTAATAATCCAAGGCATCAGAATGACCAGCACCATTACCGACAAAGTAACCTGTCTTACAATTTATAGAGAACAAGTAGGTCCCATCTGGTTTAAACATATTGTAGTAGCCATTGCCGTTGATAATATTGACTTTTTCCAATATATATTGATTGCCTGTTATATACCCACGTTGTTGCGAGATCGTCACAATATTTTCAAGAATACCTGGATTGAAATTCCATGCTTCATTGTTTACATCATCAATCATTGCTTGATTATAAGGAACACGACTGCGGTCACGTTGCAAGACGACACCAGCTGGCACGGCAACACCAAAGTCGGTTGTTGAGCCTGAAACCGTTGTTGAAGCGACTTCTGTTGTCGCTGGTACACCAGTAGATACAGTTTGGTTGCTTGTGACTGCAGCCTCACTTGCTACCGTAGCCGAAGCGACTTCCTGTTGTGAACGACCAAAATTCACGACCGATGCCAATAGACTGTCAACCGCACTAATCCCTGTCGTTGTCGCAGAAAGAGATTCTCCTGATTTAACCGTCGCCGTTGTATCAATTTCACCATTAACAACGACTTCTTTATCAAACTGACCATTAATGGCCTGAATGGCTGCAATGGCTTTTTCAAGATGATCATACTGTTCTTTAGCTTTGGTATAACTGTCCGAATTCTTATCCAATTTTTCCAACAGCACTTTCAGTTCTGCTAATTTACCAAACTCTGAATTTTTTAGCTTGGTCAAACTACTATCCGTAAAGAAACTATTATAGAGCTGTTCAAAAGCGGTCACATTCGCATCTGTCGAACTTGATGCTGTCGATGATGTCTGGCTTGTACTTGTTGAACTTGAAGAAGTCGCAGTATTCGATTTGTTAACCGAATTCATCCAAACCAGCGCCGTCGCCATTACACCAATCATTGAAAGCCCTACTGCTGACCAGAAGTAAAATTTCTTTTTCTGGTCCCTATCTGCGCCCTCACTATGGTCCAAGTCTTCGGCTTCATCTTCTTCCAATTCTAAACTAGAATCATCTGCCACTGAAGATAACCCCTCCATTGCTACAGTACTTGCAATCACTGTTTCTTCCAAGGTTTCCATCGGAGTTACCGAAAGTTCTTCTACAATAGGAGCAATCTCCTCACTAACTTCCGTAAGAGAAGACTCATTTGCTTCTACCTCTTCCGCGCTTTCGTGTCCTTGATTTTTTTCCTCATCAGCCACCTCAACTAAAGGAAGATGATTGATTTTGGTTTCAAATTTTTGAGATTCAATTTCTGCGCGATGTTGCTTGATATAACGATCCAAGAGACCATCATCTTCTGTCACACCCGCTTCAATTTCCTTATGTTTTTTGACTGCTTCTTCGATTGTTAAATCTTTCGCCACTTCAAAATCTAAAACTTTCTCCTCATCCAAAGGAAGATGATGACTATTTTTTTCTCCCACGATGTCCTCCTATCCTTGCACTTCTTGCACTTGACGTTTCACTCGTTGACCAAAAAATTGATAAAGATCCACTTTTAGGGTACCATTATACAGTTTGCGCTTCTTATCCGCTTGCTGTCCAAAACGGGTTTCAAACAACTCATCACTAGTTAGAATAAACTTAGACCATGTTTTGAGTGGTTCAAAAGTCTGCCCCATTTCTCGATACAGAGTAACAATGGCTTCATCATCCAACAAACGTTCTCCGTAAGGTGGATTAGAAATAATGACACCATTAATTTTATCTGTACGCAAGTCTTGCACACGCATTTGCTTGAAAACAATATCCTGCTCAACTCCTGCCGCAAATGCATTCTTCTTCGCAATTTCAATCATACGAGCATCAATATCTGATCCAGCAATATCTAATACCAAATCTGCCTTGATAGAAGCTTGTGCTTCTTTGCGTAATGCAGCCACCAATTGATCCTCAACCCACGGCCATTCCTCAAATGCAAAACTTCTCTTCAAACCTGGGGCTATATTTTTGGCCAACATAGCTGCCTCAATACAGAAAGTTCCCGATCCGCAAGTAGGGTCAATAAGCGGTTTATCTGGATACCAATTCGATAATTGCAAAATAGCAGCTGCCATATTTTCTTTGATTGGAGCGCCACCTTTTTCCACCCGATAACCACGTTTAAACAAACTAGAACCTGTCGTATCAATCATGACTGTCGCCACATCTTTCAAAATCGACACTTCAATTTTAAACTCTGCCCCCACCTCTTGCAAGGGAACCCCTTCGGGACGAGAGAAGTGTTTCTGCAGTTTCTTAACAACTGCTTTCTTAGAAATAGCCTGCACACTTGGTTCATTATGCAATTTCGATTTGACACATTTAGCCTTGGAAATAGGGAACTTGCAGCCTAGAGGCAAGTAATTTTCCCAGTCCAAGTTAAAAACTCCTTGGAACAACTCTTCAAAAGTCTTTGCTGGAAATTGTCCAACAATGATTTTAATTCTATCAGCTGAACGCAGCCAGATATTGGTTTCGATAATGGATTTTACATCTCCTTGGAATCGAACACGGCCATTTTCCACTTGACATTCATAGCCAAGATTACGAATTTCTCGACCCACAACCGCTTCCAGACCTGCTGCTGCCGTTGCAATCAACTCAAATTGTTTTTTCATTTTTTTCCTCTACAATAAAAGCTAGCAGAGCTAGCTACCTATTTTATGCAATTTTCTGTAAGCCATGTTTTGTTCCGGTGGTACTAGGTTCTACCACCTTCGATAACCATCTGTCTACTGTCTAAACAGTCAGGATTTCTGTTCATTTCCATCCATCCCATGCCCCGACCAAAGTTTGGGTTGCTAGCTTGAGGGGTTTACCGCGTTCCATTTTTTACGTTTCCATAAAAACTTCGTCACTGTGGCACTTTCAGATCTACTCTGGCATATCAAAAGACTTAGCCATTTTAACCGCCGTAACGCCCAAGGGCGTCCCTAGGCTTATTGATTCGCCTAGCACAAACACTACTGGCATCTCAGCCAGTGCTAGCATGGACTTTCCTCATGGTAGAAAACTACCACGCGATTATCCAAAAATTGCACCTTAATTATCTTAGAAGTTGTATCTACAAAGCAAGCCACTTTAAATCAAGGAATATCTCTGACACAAATACAGAATATATTTGTGCACAAGAAAATAACTGCGAATAAAGTGTCAGTTTAGGTGTACAATTTTCTATTCTTGATCCTGAACGATTTGTTTTCCAAATACTTCTTTCTCCAGACGATTCAGACGGCAGAGAATATCAAAGTTTGTCGCTGAAGATGGACGTTCTGTACGCAATACGTCGTTTGATTCTTCAGTAGGAAGAGTTGTTTTGGGAGAATTTGCTGCCTGCGCTTTCAATCGAGCAATTTCGCCTTTTAATTCCTTGATAATCGCTTCATAAGCATCGTAGTCTTTCATAATATCATCAAGAAAATCGTTCACTTCATCTTGATCATAGCCACGAAAACCAATTTTAAAATCTTGCTCGAAAATATCTTTTGTCGTAAATTTAATACTTGCCATCTCTCTCTCCCTAATCTAAAACGTCACTACTCCTATTATATTAAAAAAAATAGGGAAAAATCAAGTCAAATCACTCAGAATTTGAAAAATTTTCCGCCTCCTCATTCAATTCTTCAAAGGTAAGCGTTTTTCTATTATATCCTTCTTTCTTTAAGACCATGTGATATAAATATTTCAAATTGGTTTCATTTTCAGAATCGTAAAACAAATAACAACCTGTCGTATTATCCAGTAGAAACTGGTTATAGTCTCTAAATTGCCCTGGGTTTTCATAGCGTGGATAGGCATACTTTACAAAATCAACCTGCTTAAACCGTGCTAACTTTGCTTGGTTAGCCTCATTCCACTGTTCGCCATGATTTTCAAATGGAAATATTGTTGCAATACTCAGTTGATACCCCTCGGCTCGTAAATCTTCCAAGACTTCTAAGGCCCAGTATTCAAAGCCCAATTGACCTGTCAGTATGAACCAACTAACACCCTCTTCTAAAAAACGAATAAAATTCCTACGAATTGCAGATTTAATAATGTGCAGTCGAGGATCTTTTTCTGAAAAAATTCCCAGGTCTGTATGTCTATAACCTGTTACCAAAAGGCTCTTAGTATCCATTTCTTGTACTCTTTTCGCTAATTATGGTATAATATGCTGATATTATTTTATCAAGAAGGAGTTCTATGGTCAATTATCCTCATAAGGTGTCAAAAAAAATCAATAGAACCAGTCCTGTTTCATCCCAGCGAGTAAACTTTGCTAATCGCGGAATGTCTTTTGAGGCCGCTATCAACGATAGCAATCAATATTACCTTGCGCACGATATTGCTGTCATTCACAAGAAGCCAACTCCCGTGCAAATTGTAAAAGTTGATTACCCCAAACGGAGCCGTGCTAAGATTGTCGAGGCATACTTTCGACAGGCATCTACCACAGACTACTCTGGGGTTTTTAAAAGACATTATATTGATTTTGAAGCGAAAGAGACACGCCAAAAAGCATCCATGCCCATGAAAAATTTTCATGCGCATCAGATCGAACACATGAAACAGGTTGTAAAACAAGGTGGCATTTGTTTTGTCCTTCTTCACTTTTCAACATTAAAAGAAACCTATCTCTTGCCAGCCACTCATTTGATCGAATTTTATCAAGTAGACATGGGTAGTAAGTCGATGCCTCTGACCTTTATTCGACAATACGGCTTTGAGATTCAAATGGGGCGTTTCCCCAGCATCCCATATCTGGAAATCGTTGAAAAAAATCTATTAGGTGGTGAATCTTTTGAAAACTACAACAATTAAAAAAGCTCTTCTAATCACTGCAAATATTTTACTTGCGGGGGCTATCATTGCCTGCCTGGCCGGAGCTGCATTGGTTGTTTACTACATCCAAAGCGCTCCAGAATTGACAGAAGAATCTTTGACAGCAACTGTGTCAAGTAAAATTTACGATAAGAACGGAAATCTTATTGCAGATTTAGGAGCAGAAAAACGTTCGAGTGCCAAGACTGAAGAAATTCCAACAGACTTGGTAAATGCGATTGTCGCAATCGAAGACCAACGCTTCTTCAATCATAGAGGGGTTGACGTTATTCGTATTGCAGGTTCCCTGATTAATAACCTGAGTGGGGGACATTTGCAGGGTGGCTCGACACTTGACCAGCAGTTTATCAAGCTGACTTATTTCTCGACATCCGTAGAAGATCAAAATCTAAAACGGAAAATTCAAGAGGCTTGGCTGGCTACTCAATTGGAACGTCGCAATACCAAACAAGAGATTTTGACCTACTACATTAACAAGGTGTATATGTCAAATGGTAATTACGGTATGAAGACTGCTGCTCTTGCTTTTTATGGAAAAGAGTTAAAAGATTTGACTCTTCCCCAATTAGCTCTTTTAGCAGGAATGCCCCAAGCGCCAAACCAATATGATCCTTATACCAATCCAGAAGATGCAAAAGCACGTCGCGATTTGGTATTGGCTGAGATGCTGGAAGAAAAGTACATTGATAATACCCAGTATGAACAAGCTGTTCTAACACCTGTAACAGATGGTTTACAACCACTATCTAATGCAGCTGCTTATCCTGCTTATATGGACAACTATCTGAAACAAGTCGTTGAAGAAGTTGAAGCAAAAACAGGTTACAACTTGCTGACAACAGGGATGGATGTCTATACGAATGTCGATCCTGCCGCCCAGCAGCAACTTTGGAATATCTACAATACAGATATGTATGTCAGCTATCCAGATGATTTATTACAGGTAGCTTCAACGGTTGTGGATGTTTCTAATGGTAAAGTCGTTGCGCAATTAGGTGGTCGTAAACAAGAAACAAACGTCTCATTTGGTACCAACCAAGCCGTTGAAACCAACCGCGACTTTGGTTCTACAATGAAGCCAATCACAGACTATGCTCCTGCTTTTGAAAACGGCATTTATACATCTACAGCAGATTTAATCTTGGACGGTCCTTATAACTATCCTGGTACACCAACTCCTGTCAATAACTGGGATAAACAATACTATGGTAATATCTCTGTGAAGACTGCTATTCAGTATTCTCGAAATGTTACAGCCGTTAAAGCATTGGAAGCTACAGGCTTAGAAAATGCCTTGAAATTTTTGAATAGCGTTGGTATCAATTATCCAGATATTCATTACTCTAATGCTATTTCAAGTAATACATCCGATACTAGCAGTAAGTATGGAGCAAGTAGTGAAAAAATGGCTGCTGCCTACGCTGCTTTTGCCAATGGTGGTACTTACTACGCTCCACAGTATGTCAATAAAATTGTCTTTAGTGATGGAACAGTAACAGAATATGCTCCTAAAGGGACCAAAGTCATGTCTGCCGAAACAGCCTACATGATGACCGATATGATGAAGGCTGTTATGTCTTACGGTTATGGATTAAACGCTTCTGTTAGTGGAGTTCCTATGGCCGGTAAAACAGGTACATCAAACTATACCGATAGCGAAACGGATACTATTCTAGCTTCAATTCCAGAAGCAAATTATAGCTACATGGTCGTTCCTGATGAAAACTTTGTTGGATATTCTAGTCAGTATGCAATGGCTGTTTGGACCGGATATACCAATCGTATGACTCCTATCCTTGATAACAGCATACGAATTGCGACGGATGTCTACCACAATATGATGCTCTTTATGCATTCGGACTATACAGCTACCGATTGGGAGATGCCAAGCGGACTCGTACGTTACGGTTCCAACTACTATCTCAGAGGTAGTCGCTCACTCTCCAATGCTTATAATACTTACACTAGCTCTAGTACAAGTTCTTCTAGTTCGACTGAAACTAGTGAAACAACCGAAGCGACGACAACATCAAGCGAAACAGCATCTGGAACTTCAACCGAGACTGCAACTTCTTCAACTGAAACTGCAACAACAGGAAACAATCCTGCGACGGGACAGACAGATGGTCAATAAGAAAATTCCCAGACTCTTCTGGGTTTTTCTTTTGCTTAAATTATGATAAGATAAGATTATGAAACCTGAAGTATTTTATAAAACCTTGGCAGACCAAGGTATTCAATTAACTGACCAACAAAAACACCAATTTCATCGCTATTTCCAATTATTGGTGGAATGGAATGAAAAAATCAATCTGACAGCTATTACCGAGGAAAGCGAAGTCTATCTGAAGCATTTCTACGATTCTATCGCTCCAATCCTGCAAGGCCATATTCAGAACGAACCTCTTCGGCTTTTAGATATTGGAGCTGGAGCTGGATTTCCTAGCCTACCTATGAAGATTATCTTTCCGCAACTAGATGTTACCATCATTGATTCTCTTAATAAACGAATTAACTTTTTACATTTGCTTGCCGAAGAACTAGAGCTCGAAGGTGTTCATTTCTATCATGGTCGTGCAGAAGACTTTGCACAAGATAAGAACTTTCGTGCACAATTTGACCTTGTCACAGCACGCGCAGTTGCCCGCATGCAGATTCTTTCTGAATTGACTATTCCTTATTTGAAGCTCAACGGAAAATTAATCGCACTCAAGGCGTCCAGCGCAGAAGATGAATTGACCCAGGCAAAAAATGCACTCAATCTCCTCTTCGCAAAAGTCATCGAAAACCACGACTATACTCTTCCAAATGGCGACCCTCGAACATTGACCATCGTCGAAAAGAAAAAGGAAACTCCAAATAAGTTTCCACGCAAAGCTGGTATGCCAAATAAAAGACCCCTTTAAACATAAGAAAAGCGAGTTTCACTGAGAAACCCGCTCTTTTATTATCCAATTTTTGTAATATTAGTTGCTTGAAGACCACGTTGGCCTTGCTCCACTTCAAATGTCACTTTTTGACCATCTTCCAAAGATTTAAAACCATTAGACTGAATTTCAGAAAAGTGTGCAAATACATCTGGACCGTTTTCTTGAGCAATAAAACCAAATCCCTTTTCTGCATTAAACCATTTAACTGTACCTTGTACCATTTGTGTTACCTCTTTTTATTTATTTGTAAAACTTATCAAGAGGAAAAACAAAAGATGAAACTGATACTTAAACTCTAAATTTATTTACATTCTCTACTGTAACAGTATATTTCCTATATGTCAACGATAAAGGGTTAATCGGCCCAATAAACTCAATAATCATCGCCACGGATTATAGAATCGACCCTGATTAACAAAAAATAGATAGATTGTCACGACTACTAGAGCAAGAATAAATAGCAAGACAGCGTAATCTATTCTCTGTAGAGGCTGTTGGGTATACCATGTTCTTTTTTTATTCTTTCCAAAACGCCGCAATTCCATAGCCGTTGAAATCGTATCAATCCTCTCCAAGGAGCTGAAAATCAGAGGAATGACAAGGGATAGATTCCCTTTTATACGCTCCATCAATTTTCCTTTCCTGGACAATTCCAAACCACGCGCTTCTTGAGACAGTCGAATCGTATAAAACTCTTCTTGAATATCTGGAATATAGCGCATGGTCAAACTGACTGCGTAAGCAACTTTGTAGGATACCCCAATTTGATTCAAGCTGGAAGCAAACTGGCTAGGATGAGTGGTCATGAGAAAGATAATCGCTAAAGGAACTGTACAAAAATACTTCAAGAGAAGATTCACCAGATAAAATGCTTGCTGACTCGTCAAGGAATAAACTCCCAGACCTGATAGCAAGGGAGTGTCTGCTCCGTAAAGTTCCACTCCATACCGTGGTGCAAACAAGTGAACCATCAGGGCATTCATTGCAGCAAAAATGATCGTCAGAATTAAAACAAGAGAGATTTCTTTATAACGAATCCCTGACATTTTGAACAAGGCTAGAGAAAATACTGCGATAAAAAGAGTCAAGCGGGTATCGTAAGTAATCATAGCAAGAATGGAAACTATGAGAAAAAAGAGTAATTTACTGACAGCCGATAAACTATGAATCAAGCCAGTTCCTGGATGGTAACCAATTAGTTTTTGTTGACTCATCTTCTTCTCCTTTCTTCCTGCATATAAAACGTCGTTAATTCTAAGGGATTAACTCCCACCCTCTCCGCCAAGTGAAAAATTGATGTTTCTTTTAAATTGGCTCGCTCAATCACCGTATCATCAGATAAAATTTCTGCTGGACTGGCATCTTCAATAATCTGCCCATCCACCACAACAACAGCTCTATCTGAATAATCTAGCATGAGTTGCATGTCATGGGTAATCATGACAATGGTGTGCCCTTGGGCATTTAATTGATCCAAAAACTCCATCATTTCCCGATAATGTCGTTGATCTTGTCCTGCTGTTGGCTCATCTAGCAAAATAATTTCTGGATTGAGAACCAAGATAGATGCTATTGTTACCCGTTTTTTCTGCCCATAGGAAAGTGCCGAAATCGGCCAATTACGAAACGGATACAGGCCACATACTTTCAAGATATGGTGAACTCGGTGTTCAATTTCTTCTTCTGTCACCCCTCGCATGCGCAAACCAAGAGCAACCTCATCAAAGATCATCGTTTGGCTAATCATTTGGTTGGAATTCTGAAGAACATAACCAATCCGTTCTGCTCGCTCTTTAACAGAATCTTCTTTGATTGACTGTCCCTTCCAGAGAATCTCACCCTCACCCTGAATAAAACCACAAAGCACCTTGGCTAAAGTAGATTTCCCAGCACCATTTTTTCCAACAATAGCTAGACGTTCCCCCTTATGAATCGTCAGTTGAATGTCTGTAAGAACTTGTTTGTTAGGATAGGAAAAATGAAGATGCTTGACTTCTAACAAAGCCTCTTTCTCTCCATTTTCAAAGTGTAGAGTCGGTAGGGACGCTATATTCAAAGCCTCAATATCAATTTCCCAAACTGAGGAGAGGTGTTCTGCCTGCGCAATCGGATATCCTAAGGCGCGAAGAGTCGATAGATATAAGGGTTCACGGATACCATTTTCCTGTAACAATGAAGTACGTAATAAATCATCAGGTCCTCCATTGAACAAAATCCGACCGTCATTAATCAATACAACTCGGTCCACCTGACGATACAGTACATCCTCTAAACGGTGTTCGATAATAATGGTTGTAGTCCCTTCTTGCTTGTGCAGACGGTCAATCAAATCAATCGTATCTTGGCCCGATTTGGGATCTAAATTAGCAAGTGGCTCATCAAACAACAAAATAGGACTCTCATCAATAAGAACCCCGCCCAGACTGACACGTTGCTTTTGACCTCCAGATAAATCTTGTGGTCGATGTGCCAGCAAATCGGTCAAAGACAGTCTTTCTGCCCAATCTCCTACTTTTTGCTTCATCACCACCTGGCTTTCCATGTCGTTTTCCAAGGCAAATGCTAGGTCCTCGGCAACTGATAAGCCAATGAATTGACCATCTGTATCTTGAAGAACCGTTGATACGAGCAAGGACTTATCATAAACCGAAAGATTAAAAGCTTCCTGACCATCCAATAGTAAACTTCCACTATGTTCTTCCTTGTAAATATTGGGAATAATACCATTAAGACATTGTCCAATCGTCGACTTTCCTGAACCAGATGGGCCAATAATCAGAACTTTCTCTCCCTGATAAATCGTTAACTGAATATCTTTTAAAGTGGGTTCCTGTTGCGCTTGGTATCTAAATGTAAAATCTTTAAACTCAATGATTTTTTTCATAGGACTATTATAGCGTAAATTGACTCTGAAAAAAAGGAAGAATCATCAGTTTCTCCCTTTTCAAATACGTTCATCTATGATTCTAGAGCAGATGGATTCTAACTTATTACATCACACTCACATTAAAATGATGCCCATCAAGGTCCGTAAAACTTGCTCCATAAAAGCCATGGGCATCTGTCGAGCGATCTGTAATTGGTCCACCATTTACTTCAACACGCTCGATAAGTCTATCCACTTCTTCCCTACTCGCCACATTAAGCGAAATCAAGACTTCATCTCCTTCTCTTTTCTAATTGATAGGCTTCGTATAGAATGGACTGAAAAAATATAAAGAATTCTGATTGCACAAAAAAATTGCACTGATTTTTCAATGCAATTTTGGTATTACTAAGCATTTGCTGGAGTCAGAGTTTCCCCAATCGCTTCCAAGCGTTCTGCCCATTCTTGACGAGTCAAGCCGTTTTCAGAAATGTAACGGTTGCGCTCATGAGCACGGCATTCAGCTGAACAGCCGCGAACATACTTGTGCTCATTCTCTTCTGATGTCAAAATACGACGATTACAGAATGGATTGCCACAGTTGACATAGCGCTCACATGGTGTGCCATCGAACCAGTCCTTACCAACGACAACTGGGTTAACATGGTTAACATCGACCGCGATACGCTCGTCAAAGACATACATCTTACCATCCCACAATTCGCCACGAACTTCTGGGTCTTTACCATAGGTTGCGATACCACCGTGGAGCTGACCGACATCCTTGTAGCCTTCACGAACCATCCAGCCTGAGAATTTCTCACAGCGAACACCACCAGTACAGTAAACAACTACGCGCTTGTCCATGAATTTCTCTTTGTTATCACGAACCCATTGTGGCAATTCACGGAAGTTGCGGATGTCTGGGCGGATAGCACCACGGAAATGCCCAAGGTCGTACTCGTAGTCATTACGTGTATCCAAAACAACTGTATCTTCGTCCAAGAGAGCTTCTTTGAACTCTTTTGGTGACAAGTAGGCACCTGTTGTTACAAGTGGGTCAATATCGTTGTCAAAGTCGTTGTCTTCCAAACCAAGGTGAACAATTTCTTTTTTATAACGAACAAACATTTTCTTGAAAGCTTGCTCATTTTCTTCATCAATCTTAAACCACAAATCGCTGAACAATGGGTTTGCATGAACGTAGTCCATGTACTTTTGAGTTGTTTCATAGTCACCAGAAACAGTACCGTTGATTCCCTCATCAGCAATCAAAATACGTCCTTTGAGTCCGATAGACTTACAGAAAGCTAGATGCTCCGCAGCATAGGCTTCCGCATTTTCAATTGGGACATATTTATAATAAAGTAATACACGAATGTCTTTTGACATGATTTCTCCTTCTCAATCTTTGCAATAGATGATAAAACTCTGTCATTTCTAATAAATGATACCTTACGATTATATCGTTTAGCCCCTCAAAAGACAAAAATCTGAACTGAAAATTTAGAACCTCTATTCGCAGGTTCAGTGCTTATATGTAAAAAATACGGTAACATGGATGACATGCTACCGCATTTATTGAAGGTTCACTATAACTTCTTAGTCGTCTAATTCTATTTTCAGCTGTCGGAGTTTTTCCAAGGTATCATGTCCGATAAGTTGGTCCACTTTTCGCTTATGGCGTCTAGCAATATTTTCCTTCCATTTATCTTCAATAGGATTATGTGGCTTCTCGATTTTCCTTTGCTCTTTGATTTCTCTTGCCTCCTGCCACTCCACTCCTTTAATAACTTCTTCCCAATAGCTGGCAATGGCAGAGTAAAGATAGAGTTGGACCTTATTCAACCAGTGTCCCAAAAAAGTTTGCGGAGCACTTTCCTCCACTAGCCGATAGGTCCTTTGGATTTCAATAAGTTGACTTTGATATTTTTCCCACTGGAGCATAGCTTTACTCGGCTTTTTTCGATAAAGTTGACGCTGTTTGATTAGAGCTATATACGGTGCAACAAAACGACTCGTCCGTATCTTGATAAAATTTCTGGAGGGGCGAATGGCCACCAGCATGCCTGAGGCCAATAGGCGTTCAACCTCCCTTGCCTGATGATCTGGAAAACGGTAATGGACTTGCCACCCCTCTTCTTCAACCACTAAGCGAATCTGCATCCTACCATTTTGCCAACTCGCCTCCACCTCTTGCTTTTCATCCCATAACTTTTGAAAAAAGAGAAGAAGGTAGTAGCCTTGTTTACTAAGTTCATACCAGCTGTTCGTGTGGTAAAGGTAGGTCCGAATCGCTCCTTTCATATAAAATTCGCCATGGAAATCATAAAAAGTTGGCTGTTTATATGTAGATTGTGATGGGTGGTTACTAACTCGGAAAACCTTATAATAATAACTATTCCAAAGAATGCATCCATAAATTGATTTCGTCGTTTTCGATTGATAAAGACTTAAAACTTCCTCGTCAGGATTGAGTATAGAATGAATAATCGGTCCCAACTTTTCTTCTGTCCAGACCATACTTCTCCCCTTGAACACATGTTTTTGTTTGTTTTATATTATTATATCATATATGTATTTTTTGTATTGAAAAACCCTAGAATTTTTTCTAGGGAAAATAAAAACTTAATCTTTAGACAAGCTACCTGTCTTCGTTTGAGATTTTGCGTAAACAGCCAAAAGGAGTGTCCCTGCAATAGCAACTGTAATACTGTTTACAATACCTGCTACAAGTCCCTGTGCAAAGACCTTATTCGCCGCCTCACTATAGATAAGAATATCTAAAACTGGGGCAATGACTCCCCAAGCAATGAGGTTAGCTACTACTTGAAAAATATTGAAAGCAAAAATATCTTTTCCGTCAAAAATTCCTTCTTGAATACGCAGACGTTTTTTGGTAAGACCAACAACCAAACCAAAGACCCCTGATGCCAAAATCCATGACCACCATGGACCGTAAGTCAACGAATCCTTAAGCGTGTGACCAATGAAACCGACCAAGAAGCCAACCACAGGACCAAATACAACTGCCAATAGCGATTGAACAGCGTATTGAAGCTGGATAGAAGTATTTGGGACAAAGGTTGGAATACTAATCAGCAAACCAATAACCACAAAGAGGGCTGCGCCGATACCAGTAGCAACGACTGTTTTGATTGAATTATTTTTCATAACTATCTCCTAAAATTTCTTTAATTACTAATACGTTTGATTTCAATATGCCAGTTTTGACCTACACCGACATTATAAGCCTTGGCAAATGAGCCCTGATTAATCGCAACACCTACACGATAGAGGGAATTGATATAAATCAATGGCTGTCCGATACGTACATCCGCAAAGGACTTGCCATAGGTTACTTGGTTTTGATACACAAGCATGTCGTTATTGTATATGGTCACTTCAAAGCGATCTTCAAACTGCGGTTGTAAGGTGTAAAATTCTTCCCTCGTAATCGAGGTCCAAAGCGAGCCGAATCGAACATCTAGAATATCAATTGCGCCTTTTACATAGTCTGAACCAACTTCCGTTGGAACTGTTGGAATTTCCACAATCTTATCCACGCTTAATTCTGGACCAACTTCTTCAAAGCTAATGTGTCCAGAAGCCAATTTAGCTCCCGTATAGGCATAAACATCTCGACCATGGAAGGTGTACGAATGCTCTGTATTGGCACGGCGATTGGCCACCTCTGAAATTTCTCGAACCGCCTTTATCCCCACATACTTTTTGATGAAGGATAGCGTCCCATTATCTGGCGTTACAATATAGTGATTTTGTTCGGTCAAAGCTACTACACTCTTACGTTTTGAACCAACTCCTGGGTCAACAACCGAAACAAATGTTGTCCCCTCCGGCCAGTATTCGACCGTTTGAAAGAGGCGATATGAACCCTCAAAGATATTGTACGGAGTAATATCATGTGTTAGATGGTGAACAACTAAATCTCTCGATTCTTGGAGAGCAACACCAATCATCGCTGAAACTGCACCATCAACTAAACCAAAATCTGATTGTAAAACAAGTAAATTATTTGACATACATTCTCCTAATCTTATTACCGTTCTATGATAACAGAAAACTCGTGACCATTCAAATAGATATTTCCAAAGCCTGGCTATAGTTTTTCCTTATACCTTATCTGTCAAGCACCCTACTATCAGCCACCGAAAATTTTTCCATCGTACCTTCTTCGAACTTAAGATAAAATCCTCCACTCTCTAGTTCCAACCAACTATCGTCTTTGAGCAATTGGATACAAAGAAAACTGCCTAGTGCAGCTCTAATTTCCAACCTTCTAATAAAAATGACTATCCCCCGGACATTTAGATACAAAGAAAACTGCCTACCGGCAGTTCCAATCTCCAACCTTCTAATAAAAATGACTGTCCCCCGGACAGTCATTTTTATTAGAACCCATCTACATTCGTGTAGATTTTTTGTACATCTTCGTCGTCTTCGAGGGCGTCGTAGAGTTTTTCAAATGTTGCGAGATCATCGCCTTCAAGTGATACTTCTGATTGCGGGATCATTTCAAGTTCAGTGACGTTGAACTCTTGGATTCCTGATTCTTTGAGTGCCACGATTGCCTTGTGCAAATCAGTTGGGGCTGTGTAGACAGTGATTGTGCCGTCTTCTGCTTCTACATCATCGACTTCGACATCTGCTTCAAGGAGCAATTCGAAGATGGCATCTGCATCATCACCTGCAAATACAACCACACCTTTTTTATCAAACATGAATGATACGGAACCAGATGCACCCATGTTTCCACCGTTTTTACCAAAGGCAGAGCGAACATTGGCTGCGGTACGGTTTACGTTTGATGTCAAAGTATCAACGATAATCATAGAACCATTTGGTCCAAAGCCTTCGTAACGACCTTCCACGAAGGTTTCGTCTGTGTTTCCTTTTGCCTTGTCAATGGCCTTGTCAATGATGTGTTTTGGAACCTGCGCTTGCTTAGCACGGTCGATAACAAATTTCAGCGCTGAGTTTGTTTCTGGATCTGGGTCACCCTTTTTCGCTGCTACATAGATTTCAACACCAAATTTGGCGTAAACTTTTGAGTTAGCACCGTCTTTTGCGGTTTTCTTGGCTACAATATTGGCCCATTTACGTCCCATGGGGAACCTCCTACATTTTATAAAATCGCTTTATTATACCATAAATGGCAAGGATTGAGAAGATTTTTAAAATCTTCTTCACTATACAGTTGACATGTATAGTTTTCCGATATATAATATATAGTACAACTGTACATTTGAACTACATAGGAGAAGCCAAATGAAAAGGAACAAGCACCTCCCCTTAACGGAGACAACCTACTATATTCTATTAGCCCTCTTGGAACCTGCCCATGGCTACCATATCATGCAAAAAGTAGAGGATATGAGTGATGGTGATGTGAAAATTGCTGCAGGAACCATGTATGGAGCGATTGAGAATCTTTTGAAACTAAAATGGATTTGTTCCGTTCCAAGTTCCGATAAAAGAAGAAAAGTCTATCAAGTAACAGCAACGGGACAAGAGATTATTAAACTGGAAACACAGCGTATTCAAAAACTACATCATATTGCCAAAGAATTAGGTTTTTAAGGAGGAAGCCATGATAAGACACAAATTATTCACCAGTTTACAAGAGGAAGAACATTGGATTAATTCGATTCAATCCGAAGGTTATCAGCTTGTCAAAGTAACTCCATGGACAGCAGCCTATCATTTTGAAAAATGTAGTCGACCCCCTCATCCCGTACGCCTTGATTTTCACGAACATATTGCAAAAGGAGAATATTCAAATTACCTCTCTCTATTTGAAGACTGTGGTTGGCAACCTATACAAGGTAGTCGTAGATGTGGCATCCATTATTTTCAACAAACAATCGAAGCTTCAAGCACAGAAATTTTTTCTGATACCGAATCGAAAAAAGCATTCTATTCACGCTACCAAAATTATGCCTACTCCTATTTCGGATTATTTCTGACTTTATTTTTTATCCATTACCAAGTTGGACTCAAAAATGGATACACACTTTGGAATCCTAAATCCTGGTACCTAACTCCAGGACTATGGGAACGGACTGGTACCAGTTTTTGGTTTGGTTTTCTCTTTGAAACCCCATTCGCATTGTTTAGAAGTGGCATCATTCCGTTATTTTTCCTTGCTTGGTCTATTTATTTCCTCCATATCGCTGAAAAAGGTAAAAAAGAAGCGAAGAAATTAGAAAAATACTGATGACATACTATCCAAAAGAAAAAGATTGAAAAGAATTGACTGCAATCATCTTTTCAATCTTTTTTTACTTTTTACAACTCAACTGTCGCAACTTGGCTATCTTGACTGACCTGTCCAAGATTTTCAAGGCTGACAGATTTGATTTCAGCTGTGTTTGTAAAGGCAACGACGATGGTTGTTTCACGTCCTGCTGAGCGAATAGCTTCAAGGTCTGCAACAAGGAGCAAGTCTCCTGCTTCAACGCGTTGGCCATCTGTTACCTTAGCTGAGAATGGAGCACCGTTTAGCGCAACCGTATCTAGGCCGACGTGCACCAAGACTTCTACACCCTTGTCAGACAAAATACCAACAGCGTGTTTGGTTGGGAAGACACTAGTTACAATACCTGAAACTGGTGCGTAAACATTGCCGGAGCTAGGCTCAACTGCATAACCATCGCCCATCATTTTTTGTGAGAAGACTGGATCTTTCACTCCTGTGATAGCAATGGCTTGCCCTTCAGCAACAGAGTAAACTGTCTCCGTCACACCTTTGAACTGAGTCTCAGGAGCAACTTCTTCTGTCGCAACAATTTCCGTACGAGGAATAGCTACGCCAGATTCTAGCAAGTCTTGAATGTCTGATTTGAGAACATCCGCTTTTGGTCCATAGACTGCTTGAACACCTGAGTCTTTGATAATCAAGCCCATAGCACCAGCCTGTTTCCAAGCATTTTCATCTCCAACCTGTGCCACATCTTTAACGCTGACACGAAGGCGAGTCATACAAGCATCCACATCTGCGATATTATCACGACCACCAAGCAAGTTGATGATTTGAACTACTTGTGAATTGGCATCCGCAGTATCTACGTTTGAGTTTGAAACCACATCCGTTGTTTCTGTATCATAGTTTCCATTGCGTCCAGCTGTTGCTAGGTTGAATTTCTTAATCATAAAGTTGGCAATGAAGTACATACCAACCGCAAAGAGGGCTGTTACCCAGATAAAGTTAATAACATCCATACCGATACCAGCTTTGATCGCCATCGGTGTACGTGTAAGGAATTCGATATTACCAAACGAGTGCATACGCAAGTTGACAACGTCAGCCATGGCAAAAGCCGCACCTTGAACAAAAGCATAAACGATATAGAGTGGCATTGCTGCAAACATGAACATAAACTCAATTGGTTCTGTTACACCTGTCAAGAAGACGGCAAGTGCTGAAGAAATAAACATACCTTTGTACTTATGTTTTTTATCTTCATCCACATTGCGGTACATAGCGTAAGTCAATCCCATCAAAATCCCTGATGAACCAATCATTTGACCAACTTTGAAACGGGCTGGAGTAATGTTTGCAAGAAGGTCATTGTACTGAGCCATATCACCAGCGTCTTTGAGGTTGATCAAGTCTGTAATCCAAGCCAACCAGAGTGGATCTTGTCCAAATACTTGTGTACCTGCTTGTGCACCTGTCAAGATGTCATAGGTACCACCAAGTGACGTATAGTTCATTGGAATGGTCAACATGTGGTGCAAACCAAATGGAAGAAGCAAACGTTCCAAGGTACCATAAACAAAAGGTGCAAGAATTGGTGCTGTATCCTGTGAGCTTGCAATCCATTTACCAAAGCTGTTGATTCCTGTTTGAACAACTGGCCAAAAGATAGCTAATCCTAGCGCTACAAGAACTGAGCGATAGATAACCACAAATGGTACGAAGCGTTTACCGTTAAAGAAGGTCAAAACATCAGGTAATTTGCGGTAATTGTAGTATTTGTTATAGGTTGTTGCCCCTACAAAACCAGCTATGATACCAACGAAGACACCCATGTTCAAAGCAGGTTGTCCCAAGATATTGACGAAGTAGCCTGAAACTGGAATCTCTGTTCCAAAAACAGTGGTTACGGTTGCCGCTGCATCTGCAAGCATGTCAGTCGTCACACCAAAGAAGTGACCAGTAACCAAGTTAATCAAGATAAAAGCAAGACCTGCCGAGAAAGCACCGCCAGCTTTTTCCTTAGCCCAGCTACCACCGATAGCCAAGGCAAAGAGCAAGTGAAGGTTTCCGATAATCCCCCAACCGATTTGGGCGATAATATTCCCGATACGAATCAAGAGTTCTGATTCTGGGCTGATTAACGGAATAGAGTTTCCGATAGAAACCATAAGACCTGCTGCAGGCATAACTGCAATCACGACCATTAAACACTTACCGAATTTTTGCCAAAATTCGAAACTAAGAAATTTTTTCATTTTTTCTCCTTTATTTTTTGGCTCTGTGCCATTTTATACATTAATTTCAACTTCCACACCAAAATGGTCTGAAATAATCGGACGATTCTCTCCATTGAAAATCACTAAGCTGGATAAAACTTCCTTTTTCTGATTTAAGAAAATGTAATCCAATCGTTTTTCCTGACTGTGACCAGCCCAGCCATCGATAGCCTTTTCAACCGTAATCCCCTGGTCTTTTTCCATCGCTAGATTGTATGAATCATAAAGCCCAAGCTCTGTAATCGCTTCGTAGGCCTCTCGATCTGAGAAGGCATCGGTATTAAAATCTCCCATGAGAATCTTAAAACGTCTATTGCCAGTCCGTTCCACAATCGTACGAATGTTATCAAGCTGGTCTTCCTCTTCACTCCCCGGAAGATTGATGTGACAAGAATATAGGTCGATCAACTGGTCTTGATAGAAGACCGTCAAGCCCATAATTTTTCGTGATAGGATGGAATCAACAGATTTATTCTGACTACAATAAAATGGATCCACTTCATAAACTGGCAACTTGGTAAGAAAGGCAATCCCTTCTTCGTACTTATCGTAGCCGATATGTGAGTTGCTCCAATAATATGAATAGTCAAATTGTCCCAAGGCTCTTAATTTTTCTAATAAAATCAAGCCATAATTATCCGCCTTCAAGTCTTTCGTTACCAAATCAGCAGTTATGAGCTGATTGACTTCTTGAAGGGCGATGACATCATAAGCCTTTTCAGCTATTGTTTGGGCTAAAACATCTAGTTTTTCATCCTGCCTTTCTTCTAACCAGGCATGGACATTAATTGTTAGTAATTTCATTGCTCCCCCTCTCTCTGAAAATGCGTAACCGTTTTCTTTTTATAGAAATAGTATAACGTAAACGTTTGCATTAGTCAATAGCTTTTCCGTAATATTTTAAACTTTTACGTAAAAGTTGTGTGTTCTACTAAATAAAATAGATGTATTGCCCCTTTCTGGCTCTTTTATGATACACTAATGGGTAGAAAGACAGGAAACTATGAGTAAGTATAAAAAAGTTTATCAAGATATTAAGAAAAAAATCGAAGAGCAGGTTTGGTCAACTGGACAGGCCCTACCGACAGAAAATGAATTAATGGAAGTGTATTCCTACTCCAAGGACACCATTCGCAAAGCACTATCTCTTCTTGAAATGGATGGTTATATTCAAAAGAAACAGGGGAAATCTTCTATTGTTATCGAACATGGTCTAATGAAGGACCAGTATCTTTCTGAAATAAAAACAGCGGGCGAATTGAACAAAAAATCACAGCACCAAATTCAGACCCAACTTACTTCGCTTTATATTATTCAAGGCCAAGAAGATTTAATGTCAACTTTCGAAGTTGATGATAAGGTAGATTTCTATCGAGTGAGTCGGGTACGGACAATTGACGGTGAGCGGTTAGAATATGACATTTCCTATTTTGACCGTAGGGTCGTCCCTTATCTTAGCAAAGAAATTGCCGAAAGCTCTATTTACCGCTACTTAGAAGAAGAACTCCATTTAACAATTTCTCATTCCAGACGTGAAATCTCCTTCCGTTTTGCAAACGAAGAAGAAAAACAATTGATGGACTTAGGAGACTATGACATGGTCGTCGTGGTCACTAGTATCACCTATCTTTCAAATGGTCAAGCTTTCCAGTATGGAACAATTAGTTATCGTCCAGACAAAGTTAGCTTTGTTTCTATGGCGAAACGGTAAAAGGAAACTTTCGATTTTTTCGACCAAGTGTACAAAACTTCTAGAATTTTATAGTTATAAAAAGAATGTCTCCGCTTTTTTGCAGAGACATTCTTTGCATTTATATACTAAGGAGAGCACCAATAATGGTAAAAACTGGTAGTTTTTTTATTCTTCAACACATAGGAAGAATTGATCTGATAAGTTTTGGAGTGGTTCAATCAACTTTCCTACTAATTGTTGGAATTCAATTAGTTACTGTGCCAGATGTCTTGGTTGTACTGTTCAATAGTACGGTCAGATGAGAAGAATCCAGCTTTAGCAATGTTATGAACAACTTTCTTGTTCCATGAATCTTGATCTTCGTAATCTGCAAAGACTTGTTCTTTTACTTCGATGTATTCAGCTAAGTCAATCAAGGTCATGAACCAGTCTTTCGAAATCAATTCATGGTGCAAGCGTGCAAGACGTTCTTCGTTACCAAGCGCCTTCACTTCATCGCTTACGATAAAGTCAACTGCACGTTTGATATTAGCATCGCCATTGTAGTAGTCAGCAGATACATATCCAGCTTTATCGTACAAGTCGATGATGGTATCTGAATCTTTACCAAATGTATAGATGTTGTCCATACCAGCCAACTCAGCAATCTCAACGTTAGCACCGTCCATGGTACCAAGTGTCAATGCACCGTTGAGCATGAATTTCATGTTACCAGTACCTGACGCTTCTTTAGAAGCCAATGAGATTTGTTCTGAAATATCTGTTGCAGGGATGAGTTTCTCAGCAACTGTCACATTGTAGTTTTCTACCAAGTGAACATTGAGGTATTTATTTACTTCTGGGTCATTGTTGATCAACTCTGACAAGCAAAGAATCAAGTGAATGATGTCTTGAGCGATAATATAAGCTGGAGCTGCCTTACCACCGAAGATAACAGTGATTTTACGTTTTGGAAGGTTACCATTCTTGATTTCAAGGTATTTATGGATAACATACAAGGCATTCATTTGTTGGCGTTTGTACTCGTGGAAACGTTTGATTTGTGTATCAATAATAGAATTTTCATCCAGCTCGATACCTTTGTTGTCTTTAAGGTAACGTTTGAGAGCCAACTTATTGTTGAACTTGATTTCAGCCAACTTAGCATGAACTTCCTTGTCATCAGCAAAGGCAAGCAATTTTTCAAGTTTAGTAGCATCTGTCAAGTATTCATCGCCAATCAATTCTTTGATATAGTCAGCGAGGTCTTGGTTGGCAAATTCCAACCAACGGCGGAAAGTGATACCGTTTGTTTTATTGTTGAATTTTTCTGGGTAAAGCTCGTAGAAAGCTTTCAATTCAGAGTTTTTGAGGATTTCTGTGTGAAGCGCAGCTACACCGTTCACTGAGTTAGAGAAGTGGATATCCATGTGAGCCATGTGTACACGACCTGATTCATCAATGATTTGGACTGCTGGGTCTTTAATTTCTGCACGAATAAGGGCATCCAATTCTTTGATGATATCAACCAAGTGCGGCACCACTTCTTCAAGGAACTCAAGTGGCCATTTTTCAAGCGCTTCCGCTAAGATAGTGTGGTTTGTGTAACCAGTCATATTCTTAACAATCGCAACAGCTTCCGCAAATTCAATACCATGTTTTTCAGTTAAAAGACGGATCAACTCAGGAATCACCATTGATGGATGAGTATCGTTGATTTGCACATAAGCGTAGTCAGCCAAGTCATGCAAGTTTGAACCGCGCTCAATTGCTTCATCAATCAAAAGTTGAGCAGCATTTGATACCATGAAGTATTGTTGGTAGATACGGAGCAATTCACCATTCTTATCAGAATCATCTGGGTACAAGAAGAGTGTCAAGTTTTCTTTAATATCAGTCTTGTCAAATGAAATACCATCTGTAATCAAGTCATAGTTTACTGACTCAATGTCAAACAAATTGAGGTAGTTCTTAGTCTCTTTTTTATAGCCAAGAATATCAAGACGATCCAATTTTGATTTCAAAGTGAAGTTTTTGAATGGAACATCATAGCTGATAGTTGTTGGAATCAACCAAGAATCATTTTCAATCCAGAAGTTTGGCTCTGCTTCTTGCTCATTTTTCTTAAATACTTGGCGGAAAAGACCACAGTGGTAGTTCAGACCAACACCTTCACCGTTGATAGCAAGTGTTGACATAGAATCAACGAAACATGAAGCCAGACGTCCCAAACCACCGTTACCAAGTGATGGTTCTGGTTCAACGTCTTCAACTTGAGCCAATGATTTACCAGCTGCTGCCAATTCTGCTTGAACGTCTTTGTACACACCCAAGTTGATTAAGTTGTTTGACAAGAGTTTACCGATAAGGAACTCAGCTGAGATATAGTAAACTTTACGTTTTCCTGTGTTTTTTGGTTTTGTAGCTGCAGCTTCTTTTACGTAGTTTAACAATTGAAGATAGATTTCCTCGTTTGTCAAATCAGCTAATTTCTTCGAAGTGTTTGTTTCTGCAAATGTTGTAAATTTAGTCATGGTTTTCATTTCCTCGTTGGTATAGTAATGTCATTTTTGTCAAGAAGTCTTTGCGTTCTTGGGTCAAGTCTTCAGCTTTCATGCGCCATTCCCAGTTTCCACCGATAGTTGACGGCATATTCATTCGACTTTCTTCGCCCAAGTCTAGGACATCTTGCATAGTTGCAATAGCTGTATCACTCACTGTTGCAAACAGCATACGGAGCATAGCTTGGCTAACTTTTTCAATCGGCTTACGGTTGCTGTAGGCGTCCACGTATTCTTGTTGTTCTGGATCAAGATTGTTGTACCAGCCGTTGACAACCTCATTATCGTGAGTTCCAGTGTAAGCAACTGAATTTGGAATGCAACGGTGTGGAGCATCGATACTCTTACCTGTTACATCAAAGAAACCAAATTCTAAGATTTTCATGCCTGGATAGCCACAATCCGCAAGCAATTTGCGTGCTTTAGCGTCAATATTTCCAAGGTCTTCTGCAATGATTGGAAGGTCTCCAAGTGTTTCTTTGACAGCCTTGAAGAGATTGTAGCCAGGACCTGGTTCCCAAGTTCCAACTTTTGCCACCTCTGCCTTGCCATCAACTTGCCAAAAGTCTGAGAAACCTTTGAAATGGTCAATCCGAAGGACATCATAAAGTTTGAAACTTTCATGGATACGATAAATCCACCAGTTATAGCCTGTTTTTTCATGTTCTGGCCAATCGTAAATAGGATTTCCCCATAATTGACCATCTGCCGAGAAGTTATCAGCTGGCACACCTGCTACATAAAGAGGCTTGCGTTCACTGTCTAATTTGAATAGTTGGGGTTTTGTCCACACTTCAACGCTATCAGCAGAAACATAGATTGGCATGTCTCCGATGATTTTGATGTGGTGTTTGTTGGCATATTCTTTCAATTGTTTCCATTGGCTGAAGAAGAAATACTGGGTGACTTTGTAGTAGTCGATTTGATTTGCCAATTCTAAGCGGTACTTATCAAGAGCTTCCTCGTTGCGAGCTACAACTTTTTTATCTTCCCATTCTTGGAGAGCTTTATTACCAAAGTATTCCTTGATAGCCATGAACTCCGCATAATCTGTCAACCAAGATGAGTTAGCCTTTTCAAACTCTAGAAAAGCAGCCTTCTTCTTATCATCTTGTAAAAATGCTTGAACGGCCTTCTCCAAAATTGGTCGGCGAACTTGATAGATAAGAGCATAGTCTACTTTTTCAGGATTATCTCCAAAATTTACATCTTGGAAATCTTCTGTTGCCAATAAGCCATCTTCAACCAAGAGGTCAAAGTCTATCAAGTGTGTATTTCCTGCAATAGCAGAGAAAGACTGGTAAGGAGAATCTCCATAGCTTGTAGTTGTTAGTGGTAAAATCTGCCAGTAGGTTTGCTTGGTTTCCACCAAGAAATCTACAAAATCATAGGCAGACTGTCCAAAAGTACCAATACCAAACTTACCTGGAAGTGAGGTAATATGCATCAAAATTCCACTGGTACGATTTGTCATAAAAACGTTTTCCTTTCTGTCGGTTACGAATATAGTTTAACGCAAACGTTTGCACTTGTCAAGGATTTTATGAAAAAAGTTTTAATGTGCTCTAGAAAGCCTATTTTATAGCATTTGTTAGCGAATAACAAAAAAGAAAAAATCAGATATTTCTATCCGATTTTTCGAATTCTTCACTATTTTTAAGCAAAGCTTTGCTCTTTTATTTGGATGCTTCCATCAACCACATCCGCTTCCAGATATTTGACATCAACATGATCCAAATAGTAATCTGTTACCTTGTCTCGAATCTGATTTTCAATGACACGGCGCAGAGGACGGGCTCCCATGGCCTGATCATAGCCTTCTTCCATCAAAAATGCTTTCGCTGCTTCCGTTACCGTTAATTGGATGCCTTTTTTAGCTAGAGTCTTATTGACCTGGGCTAACATCAAATCTACGATAGCCTTGAGGTCTTCTTTGCCCAAGTGTTTGAATTCGATAACTGCGTTGAAACGGTTGAGGAATTCTGGACGGAAGAATGGTGCGATACGGTCCATGATGTCTTGATTTTCTTCACCTTCTGCCATTCCATAACCAAAACCAGCATTAGAAGTCGCGATAATAATGGTATTTTTAAAGTTGACTTGGTTGCCCTGTCCGTCTGTCAAATGACCATCATCTAGCACTTGCAGAAGGAGGGTAATCACTTGTGGATCTGCTTTTTCAATTTCATCCAAGAGGACAATGGAGTACGGATTGCGGCGGACACGTTCGGTAAGAGTATGGGAATTGTCATCATAACCAACATAACCAGCTGTGGTACCGATTAATTTGGAAACGGCGGTCCGATCGCTGTATTCCGACATATCCAAACGAATAATAGCATCCTTGTTACCAAACAAGTCTAGCGCTAACTGTTTTGCCAACTCTGTCTTACCCACACCTGTCGGACCGACAAAGAGGAAGGAACCAATCGGGCGGTTTCCGTCATCAAAACCTGCGCGATTCCGACGAATGGCACGAGATACAGCTTCCACCGCATCGTCTTGACCGATAACGTTAGCTGCCAGGCGATTTTTCAATTCCTTGAGTCGTTCAATGTCAGAAGCTCCCATTTGTGAAACTGGAATTCCTGTCATCCGCTCAACCGCCTGAGCCACATCATTAACAGTCGCTACCACTTTCTGCTGCTCCGTGTGGTTGTCAATCTGTTTTTGGAGCTTATCAATACGGACCTTTTCATTCAAGGCTTTTTCATAATCCTCTTTTTCAGCTGCCTCCAACTGCAATTGTTTTGCCTCAGCCATTTCTGCTTCTAAGGTCTGAATATCTGTCACAGGATGTTGTGCAGCTAAGTGAGCAGCGGTCACATCGACCAGGTCAATAGCCTTATCAGGCAAGCTACGTTGTGGAATATATTGGACGGAATAATCAACCGCAGCTCTCAAAACCTCATCAGGCAATTCAATATTGTGGTGGGCTTCATAAAGCGGCTTAATCCCTTTCAAAATCTGGTAGGTATCTTCTGCGGACGGAGCATTGACCTTGACTTCATTGAAACGACGAGCCAGAGCGGCGTTCTTGTGAATGGTATTGCGGTATTCGTCCTGCGTAGTCGCACCGATAACAGTTAGCTCTCCGCGGGAAAGAGCTGGTTTGAGAATATCCGCTAAGCCCTTGGAACCTGAGTCTCCACCAGTGCTACCAGCTCCTAAAATCTGATGAATTTCATCAAAGAAGAGAATGATATTGCCAGCTTTTTTGACTTCATCCACAAGATTCTGCACATTTTCCTCAAAGGCTCCACGGTACTGAGTCCCAGCTTCCAAACCTGAAATGTCGATGGAGATGATTTCCTTGTTCTTAATGGCTGCTGGCACATCACCATTAACTATAGCTTGTGCCAAACCTTCAACTACCGCAGTTTTACCAACACCCGCATCACCGACCAGAACAGGATTATTTTTCGTGCGGCGAGCCAAAATTTCCGCTGTTTCTTGGATTTCCTTGTTTCGTCCAATGACTGGATCCAACTTACCTTCACGCGCATCTTGTGTCAAATTGCGACCAAGTTTTGCCAGAATTCCGTCTGACTTTATCTGACCTTTAGCCTGGGTTTGAGCCACTTCTTCTGTCTGCGGCAGGCGACCAGTCTGACGATAAATAGCAAATTCCTCCGGTGTCACTTCACGCCCATTGATAGAATAACGGCGACGTTCTGTACTGTAGCCACCCATATTGCCCATGAGTTGATTGAAAATGTCGTCCATATTGTTAAAGTTATTGAAATTGTTGTTCATAGTTTTTACCTCGTTTATAATTCACTTGTTTTTGACTTTTACTGACCTTTGTTTTAAAAAAATAGCTAATAGGGTATAATCCTGTCTTTCATATAACCTCCTTATAAGTTTGTCTTTTACTGACCAATAGGCCCAAGAGTAAGTCAAACCCTTCTCGTTTGACCTAAACTGACCTTTGGTTCAAAAAATTCGTAAGGTCCTTTACCTTACGAATCTTATTCTACACCATTGGTCAGTAAAAGTCAATAGTTTTGTTTGACCTTTTTTGACTTTTTGATATAGTCTTTTAGTTTACTTTTAGTACTAGGCAACGAGCCGCAGACATAACTGGAGTTAGGCAAGGTGAGTTAACGACGTAATAAAAGATAAACTAAACGACGATAAAAAAAATCTACCTGACGGTAGATTTGGTAGCAACTAAATGATAATCCCCTCCAAATGATCCAGTTCATGCTGAACAATCTGAGCTTGGAAGTCTGTCAGCTTTAGGCTCTGCCTTTTCCATGAAGCATCAAAAAACTCCACTTCAATCTCCTGATAGCGTGTCGTCGGGCGGGTACCTTCCAGCGACAGTCACCCCTCCTCAGTCTTATAAGGCTTGGCCTTGCTGATGAGGACGGGATTGTACATGACCAGGTTGGTAAAACCCACGTTGACGATGATAATCCGCTTTTTGACGCCAATCATGTTGGCCGCCATGCCCACACAAGCGTGAGCATTGGCTGCTAAAGTGTCCTGCAAATCCTGACCGACCTGCACATCTAGCTGAGTCGCAGGCTCCGACTTCTGCTGCAAGAAGAAAATATCTTTCATAATAGGTTGAATCATGGGAACCTCTTTCGATAAAGTATATAGTATTATTTTACTATTTTTTTGATAATTTGAATTATTTTATGCTTTATCGGATGAGGATAATAACGAAAAGTACCAGCTTTTCTCAAAATATAGCCATTAAAGTTCTGTTTAAATCGAAGAACACCATCAGAACCATCGAAGTTTCCTTGAATGCCAAGGAAATTATAACGCTTAAGATTTCGTTTTATTGCACGTTGCATCGCCTCATATTGAAGTAAGAAAGGTGCAGATAGGCTTTGAAACTCTGAATATGAGCCACCAAAAAGATAAGTTGCCTCATTCACATCATAAATTATCAGTGCACATGCCAAAAAAATAGGAGCTGTCTGAGTTTGATTTAAAATATTTTGAACCACCTCCTGTTTTTTCAACAATTTCTGCACTTGCTGTGCATACTGTTTTGAATTTCTATCACTTGTTTCTATTTCCTTTTCAATTTGCTTTAGACTGGCTTTCGGGTCAAGTTCTGCAACTAAAAAATCTGCCTGTGTACCAAAGCTTTCAAAAAGACTGTTATAGTAACCACTATCTCTATCTTCAAAGCCTTGTCTAGCTCCAGTTTCCTCAATTATTTTTTTGAAATCTGAAAGCTCCTTATGATTGATGCTACGAATCCTGATACCGTAACTTTCTGAATTTTTTATGTTTCGTTTACTATTTTTATTGTAGGATTGCAATAACGACGTTGTTGAATACCCTTGCAAATCCTTCACATAATGCCAAACAGGCTCTCCATTTGGATAACCTGTTTGTAAGCCATCATGTTTAAATCCAACTTGCACCAGCTTCTCAATTAGTTGAGTATCTGCTTCACTCATTGGATTCCCTACACTATCAAAGATTTGATAGGCTTGGGAAGGCTTGACCACCAATTCAAGTACGCCTTCACGCTTCGCATAGTTTTTTAAAGATTGATAAAATTCCTCTAAATAAACATGATCGGTAACCAGCGGTCCAGAATTCAATTCCATATACAAACCACCAGCCATCTTCTTACAGAAAAGCAAAGTAGAAATAACGATCTCTAATTGTGAATTTTTAAAACCAACATAGCGAACATCGTATCCTCGCTTGGATAGTAATCCAGCCATTTCAATGGATTGAAAAAATGATTTTTCATTTATTTGTTGACAATGCTTTAAAAATTCTTCTTTAGTTATTTGACAAAAAGTCATTATTTTTTCTTCCTTAATTTTTTTCTAATTTCCAGTAAAACTTGAAAAATCTTATATAATATTGGCGAAACAATAAGGTCGAATTCCCCAATATACTCTTCTACTACTGGATTCAAATGTGATTTAAAGTGATAAAGGCCTCCGTCTAAAGTTGGCTCTATTCCTCCTAAATTTTGCCATTTCACACCTCGTTCGAAAGCATACTTTGCTGTCTCCACCCATGTTAGTAAAGCAGGCTGATAATGTTTAAACTTTTCATCCATACCAGCATAGATATTTTCAGATGTTCCTGCAAAATTTATTGTCAAAGTACCAGCCAATGGAACTAGCTTACTCCCGTTACGAGTCAGAGAATTTATCATTTCTAATTCTGTATTTATTCTTCGGGTTTCCTTTTTATAATTTTCAATCTTCGATTGTCTTGTAGTAGAGGTGAAGGTCATGGCCTCTTTTACTAATTTTTCTTCAAGATAAGATAACTGTTCATATCTCTCTGCTAAATCCAAATAGGCAACTACAATATAAGAATTTTCTGGATAGGCATTCAATATTTTTTGATAATACTCTCTCCCCCGCAAGCGAATAGATTTGCGCTCCTCAGTCTTTTTTAATAGCTCTGAAAAATCTCTTAACAATTCCTCACGACCAATTCGAATCTCAATACCTTTATTACGCGCCGACCGAATATTTTGTCGAACTCGTTTATTTAGTGATTCCTCTGAGAAGGATTCGCTATATAATACTGCATGACAAGTAGATTGGATTGTAGCCGACATGGTCTGCACTCGACCAGACCAAATACCTCCCAAATCAACAATCCTATCTTTGACGGCAAGTACATTTAATTCTTCTTCCCTATCTCCTGTTATAGTTTTACTAGATAGTCGAATAAATGGATCAAATTTTATAACAACACTGCGTTCTCGGAGGGCAAATTCTTTAATGGACTTAAATACAAATGATACTAATTCAGCATCTTCATAATCCATTACAGGACCTCTTGGTATATAAATCATCGTAAAACCAAATGGTACTACCAACCTTCTGATAAGAAGAGAAGCAACTGCCACTAATTTCCCATCTTTAAAAAAGCCTAGTCTCTCATTTCGCCACTCACTTTTTACGGTTGCCCACTGACTACTCTGCAACAGGTTAGCCTGTGGTGATTGCTTCACAAATGAATCATGTTCCTCAGCAGAGATACCTATTTTATAAGTGTAAAACATTGATTATTCCCCTTGTTCATAATTACTTTTAACGCTAATTAGGAAGGGCTTGCCCGTAGTGTCAAGCCCTGCTATACTAGTATAGCAATCGATTTTGTCAAGTATTTTTACTCAATCATAAAAAAATAATAATGTTTTATTTGTGCCACGAAATCACTTGTGCATATATATAATTGTTTTATTTTGCTTCTAAATATTTTAAAATTTAGCAATGTACCTCCAAGTCATAATTAAATTGATATATACGTAGCCAAGATGAACATAAAAAAGCCTAGTTCTCACTAGACTTCTTTCGTTTATTCTTTGCAATAAACTGCTATTGCCTGACTGACAAAGACTGCTGTTCCTGGTCCGCCTGCTCGGTCAATGTTGGCTGAAAATCGTTCATCTTCAACATACATAAGACCTAGATTTTGCAAGATTTCCTTGGTGCAGGTGTAGAAATTTTCCGTGATATAGGCCTGCAAGTTCGCTACCTGAACCTGCACATCAGGGTGACCGACTTCCAAGCTCTGCATTTTTCCAAAAGCTTCAAAAATAGCCTGCATCTCTTGGGCAAACATCCGGTCCTTGCTGGTATCGTAACCTTCTTCAAACTCGGAATAGACCGAGGTCTGTCCCCACCGCTCCTTGGCCTCCGCCTTGTAGGCTTCTAGTTGACTGCTGTCAAATGCGTGAAAATCCATGACTTCTCCTCCTTTTTCTGTGAGCAATCTGGCGTGATTGATGATGCGATCCAGCCGTTCCCTTTTGAGCTCTAAAAGGGTGATATGGTCCCGCAAGACCTGCTGACGATTGACTTCCGTCACGTCCAGAAGCTGCTGAATATCTTTGAGAGGAAAATCTAATTCACGAAATAAGAGAATTTCTTGCAGACGAGCCAAATTCTCCTGATTATAGTAGCGATAACCATTTTCAGCCACAAATGCTGGTTTGAGCAAACCAATCTGGTCATAGTGGTGCAAGGTCCTCACCGTCAATCCTGTCAACCGACTGACCTGCTTAACTGTCCAATTTTCGTTCATAGAAATCTCCTCTCTATGCCCAGTATAAGGGATAACGCAAGGTGAGAGTCAAGAGAAATATTAGATTTTCTTCAACTGATTATCCACAATAGCAATCTTATTTTCCTGGCACCATTCCAGCACAAGTTCTTCGTAGCATTGGTCTTTAAAGGCATACCAGTCTTCCAAGCGACCACATCTCTCTAACTCAATCCTAAAACGCCTAAAGGCACCGCGACCTCGAATGGTTCGAGACAGGCGGTCAGACAAGTCACCATCAGGCAAATGATAAACATAACGCTCCATGAATGTGTAGGGATTGAAGTCATAATGGGTCGGCAGCCGTACAAACCGTCCCGTCACATCCTCCTCAATCTCTTCTTCTAAACCATCACGGGATTCAAATCTGAAGTCCTCAACAGACAGGTAGACTAATGCATCTAGGTGACTATCATAATAATACCTGTCATCTTGACTCAGCATCTGCAATGCATCAACCACATCTTGAAACGAAACTGCCATATCCTACCACCTCACTGCATCTAATTCCTCTATCATGGCTTTGCGTCGCGGATACTGGACTTTCCACGAGGTGCGAAGACTTGCACTCACCACTTTTCCATCAGGTAAACCTGCAATTTTTACTAAATACCCTGCCAACTGACGATAGCGGCTTCGACTACTAGCCACATCCATCTGCTGACAAAGAGCTTGAGCGTAGGCATCTCGTAATTGCTCAGGCAGTTTCTCTGATAAGTAGTCCTCGAACCGGTCCAAATTTTCTAAGAACCAATAACTTGCTGTAATGCGGTCCAATAATTCCTGCGGTCGGTCTGCCAATTGCAACAACTTCAACTGCTGTGACTGGAAACGACGATCCTCCAGCAAATCATCTAAGTAGCTCTGCCATTCTTCCCTAGAAACATAGTCCCGCAACTCCTCTATCAGATCCAAATCAGTATCACCAGCTGAAAAAATCATCTCCAGCAGTTCTTCTCTCACCTTGTCATCCTGCCCCTGAGACCGGTAAATGTCCCGTAGCTGCTGGCTGTAATCCGACACCAGTCCTCTATACTGGGCATCCAAGCGCTTACTTTCCTGCAAGAGACGAACTGCCCGGTCTAGCTGCTGACTTGCTACAGCCTGGGTAATGGCCAGTTTACGAAGTCCAGCCACCTCCCAATGATTGGCCTGGAAGGTCAGCAAGTCTGCCTCACTAGAGCCCAACTGAACCAACAACCTGTAACAGAGCATGGCAAATCGATCACGACGGAACTTCCATGACCAAGAGGACTTATCTCCTTCTTCTATCGTCTGCAAGACCGCTTGAAAATAGATCAATTTCTGCTCAAGGAAGGTTTCTTCTTGAAACTCCATTTCCACAAATTCCATGAGAAGATCCTCTGCAACCTCATAGCCACTTAGCTGTCCTAAGCACCAGTCCAGTAATTCTTGGACAATCTTATCCGGAGCTACAGTCAATAAATGCTGCCAGTAGCCAGCAAGTCTATAAAGCAGACTACCAGTCGTTCCATTGGAATCATCCAACTCTTGTTGGCAAATCTGATGATAGAAGGCATCTGATACAGTCAAGAAACTCTCATATTCACACCTATCCAGCAAAGGCTGGAGATACTGATGCATGGCCTTTTCCACGGCCCGTTCGTAATCCCTAGTCTGCCTATACTCGATATAGCCCGTACGCCTGTCCTCAAAAGGAAGCCCCAGGTCTCTGATTTCCTTTTTCACATTTTCCACTTGCTGAGAGGTTAACTGGGCAGAGAAACGTAGCTGAATTCGATTAGCCAGTTCCCTATCCTCTTGAGCTAATTCAAGAACAAAAGCCCGTAGTTGCTCAACTGTCAGTTTATCCAGGAGCTGGGCAAGTGACACATCCTTGCCCTTGACAACTGGCTGACCCTCCAACTCAGAAATAGCAAACAAGACTGCAGCCATGTGCTTGCAGTGGTTCATCTCCTGAGCATGGGGACACTCACACCACATACTGACCAGCTGACCATGCTCCAAGTCAATCTCCACCTGATAAACTTGACTACCAGAGACAAGGGCATAGTAGCCCTCACCTACCTCTTCAAGCCCTTGAACAGCGTCATCCAAAAACAAATTGTAACCCCTATCTACAATGTGAGGCTTAAAATAGTCCATCCAATTTTTCATGATTTATTTCCTTTGATTTTACTACTTAAATTATACAAAAAAAATAGGAAAGTTTTCAAGTCAACTACAAAAACTTCCTATTCTTTATTGCATTCATCTTACTCCACCCTCACCGGCACGCGCCCATAGGTCTGCTCTGCTATTGCGTTAGCGCCCAGTTGATAGACCGCATCCGCCTGCTGGGTCAGGCTGTCCCAGGGCTCTTTGCCGATCCTCGTCACCAGGTCCACCTGCTCCTTGACGGTCTTGAGATAGGCCTGGCCTCGAGCCGAAAAGCCTAGGATATGAACCGCTTCTGGCAAGGAAGTTTCCACCGCATTGACCAAGATGTAGGTCAGCACCCGCCGCACCCGCGCCTTAGTGTAGCGCTTGGTCGCAACAGCATCCACTAACTCCTCCACGGTCGCTGCGCTCCCAATGGCAGAGCGGATACGACTGGCTAGTTCTTCGTTGACCTGAAAGACCTGACTGAGATCTCGGTGGGTCGCAATCTGGTAGCGGAGCAGGGGAAAATAATTTCTCCAGCTTACCTTGGTCGCCTCTTCAAAGAGACTGGCAGACGGTAAAAAGTCACGCACCAAGTCCAACTGGTTGGCCCCCTTTCGGATAGCAGTCGCCGAGGCGTAGGTCGTTTCCACCTCTTCCGAATGAAAACCTGCCCCCTGCCGCTGAACTGGACCGAGCTGAATACCTGTCCCAGCCACCGCCTTGGCGTAAGCCAAGCCCAGAATATGATTGGGCGTATCACCTGTGAAGGTAAGACCAGCAAACTCCTGCCACATGGCCTGGGTCTTCTGTGGAAAAGAGAGATTGTCTGGCAAGTTTTTCACAAAATTTTCCATCTCTTCCGACTTATCCACATAGATATCCGCAATTTTCTGGTAATCCAGCATTTCTTCCGTACCGAAAACTAGTTTTTCCACACCTAGCCTGTGTAAAATGCTGATTGCTCCCTTTGCAAAATGGTCAGCCGACTGGACCGACACCAAAAAGGGCATCTCAACAACAAGATCTGCCCCGTGTTCCAAAGCCATCTGAGCCCGTGTCCACTTATCCACAATGGCTGGCTCACCCCGTTGCATAAAATTGCCAGACATAACTACGATTTTCAAGCCTTCCGCCTGTTCCAGCAGGTATTTATGCCCCGTGTGAAAGGGATTGTATTCTGCAATAATCCCTGAAATCATGCCTTGACCGCCTTGAAAAACCACCGCTGGCTGGTTTCTGTCGGAGCTTGATCTTCAAAGTCCGCAAAGACTTCCACAGATGTAAAACCAGCTTGTTTCAATAATTCCACATAGGTTTCAATCGGATAGGTCCGCTCTTCATGAACTTCATCCCGACGAATAAACCGCTCCTCTTGACTGTCCTCATCTTTGACAAAGAAGGTCAATTCATGAACAATGGAATGCTCATACTCACCTTCATAGGTATCCCAGACAAAGGCAAAATCCTCGTAGTTTTCATGATAGCTATAGCCTGCAAACACTTCCTCCATTTGATAAATGGAGTGAACGTCAAAAAGGAAAGTACCACCTGAATTGAGAACAGAGTGAACCCCCTCAAAGACCCGCAAAACGGCTTCTCGGTCTGCCATATAGCACAGACTATCCGAGTAACAGGTCACCGCATCGAAATCTCCAACACCTTCCAGAGCCATCATATCTGCTTGGGCTAGTTCCATCATGACACCAGCAGCTTCTGCTTTTTTCTGGGCCAATTCCAACATTTCATAGGACAGATCCAAGCCTGTCACCTCATAGCCCTCTTGAGCAAAGCGAACAGCCTGAATGCCCGTTCCACAGGCCAATTCTAAGATTGTTTTGGTATCTTGAGGCAGGTGCCGTAAACTAAAATCCGTCCATTTATCATACAAGCTGTCGTCCATGATTTCATCATAGACCGCCGCAAAGGTTTCGTAAGTCGCCATGCTATTTCCTTTCATAAAAGGCAGTACAAAGACTGCCTGCCTCACATTTATTCTGCCGCCAAATAGGATTCTAAGTCCACCAGTGGTGCTTCATGCCAGAGTTTTTCAAACTGGTAGTGGTCACGCATTTCTTCTGAGAAGATATGAACGACTACGCCTCCAAGGTCCAAAAGGACCCAGCCACCGTTACTATCGCCTTCTACACGGCTACCCTTGATCCCAACTTCCGCTACCTTTTCACGGATGTTTTCCGCAATAGCCTCCAACTGACGACTGTTCATGGAACTGGCAATCACAAAGTAGTCTGTCAGGCTGGTCACGCCTTGAACATCAATTACAACAAGGTCCTCAGCTCGCTTGTCATCAGCAGCCTGGACCACAACTTTTACTAAATCTAGTTCTTTCATCTTATCCTCTAATTATATTTTCTAATGTATCCACCTGGGCAAAATTCCATGACCAGATGTTTTGGTAGTGGTCAATCAAGTCTTTGGCATCCAATTTGCCTGAATAACCTGTCGTCGTTCCATCCTGAATCACTGCTACCTTGTAGCCTAGTTCAAAGGCTACTTTAATCGTCGTATCAATGCAAAAATTGGTCGCCATGCCCATGATGATGAGCTGCTCAATTCCCTTTTCCTGCAAATAAGCATGAAGCCCCGTTTCCTTGAAGGTACTATTAAAGGGCTTATCGAAAATCTTCTCACTAGCTAAGGGTGCAACAGTTGAGTGAATCTCCCAGTCAGCAGTCCCCTTGACAAATTCCTGGTCATGATGGCGGACATGGATGACCTCTAGCCCCGCTTGACGGGCTTGAGCAAGGCTATCTTGCCAGAGCCGAAGCCGATTTTCAATTCCATAGGGCTTGCCTTCCACAGGCAAATGCTGAATGTCAATGACTAATAGTGCTGACTTCATCTTACCTTCCTAACTCTCCGACATAAGCATTATAGGTTTCCAAGGTTTGTGGATAAATGGGAATCCCCTTCTTGGCTAAGTAGGAAATGGTTTGGGCAGTTTCAAAGGCTACCGCCTTGTCCAAGGACTCTTTTGCAATCCGTCGCGCCTCGTCCACCCCAGGAAAATCCCGATTGGGTTCGATGTAGTCCGCCACATAGAGCACCTTATCTAGCAAGGTCATCTGCCCTGCACCAATGGTGTGTCGTTGAATGGCTTGAAAAATTTCCTCATCTTCCAAGCCAAAATCTTCTGCGATCTTATAGGCGCCAACCACACCGTGCCAGATGTTATTATCCCAGTTGAGCAGTTCCTTATCCAAATCATACTTGGCAATCAAGTCCAGAAAGACTTGGTCTTCCACTTCTTTGGCATAATCATGCAAAAGTGCTGCCAGACTGGCTTTTTTCGGATCACAGCCGTATTGGTCTGCCAAGGCAAGCGCTGCCTCTTCCACACCCAAAACATGTTGGAAGCGCGCTGGCTTCATGGCTACACGGATTTTTTCCAAAAGAGCCTGACGATCAAATGTCAAATCTGCTGCAATCATTGGTACAGTCCCTTTTCTTCGATATAGTCCAGAACTTCATGAGGCACCATAAAATTCGGCACCCGCCCTTGCTTGATAAAGCTCCGTACCATGCTGGAGGAAATGTCCATCAAGGGCACATCTACCCAGATAACAGGATAGGAAGTCCCTGCCTTGTAACGCGGACGCTGGACACCAACAAACTGCACCAACTGGACCAATTCATCAATCCTGTGCCATTTTGGGAGGTAGTCTACCATATCTGCACCGATGATAAAATAATAATCCGTATCAGGATTTTTTTCCTTCAGCAATTTCATGGTGTCGTAGGTATAGCTGACACCACGGCGTTCCAGTTCAATGGTTTCAATCCCCAAGCCCTCAATACCTGCAATAGCCATCTTGAGCATGGAATAGCGATGGTATTCGTCAATAGTTTCTTTCTTATCCACATGGGGCGGAATGAATTCTGGCATGAGCAAGACCTCATCCAACTTCAACTGTTGACGGACCTGGTCTGCCACAATCAAATGAGCATTGTGGACAGGATTGAAATTCCCTCCCAGAATCCCCACTTGTTTGCGATTGGTTTCTTTCTTTTCAACCTCTAATTCAACCTTGGTAAAGGGTGTTAAGAGTTCAATAGCCATAGGCTCTCCTTCTTAGATTTCTTTGACCTGTTTGGAAATTTTACGGTTCTCTTTCTTGCTAGATTGTTTGAATAAAATCAGGATGCGACCGATTTTTTGGACCGTATCCACACCGATTTCTTCTTCCAAGATTTCAGCTACTTCGTGGATATTTTCATCCGTATTTTGTAGCAAGGTCACCTTGATCAATTCACGTGCATCCAAGGCCTGACGAACACTGGTTTTAATCTGGTCATTGAGACCATTTTTCCCAATCTGAATGATGGGTTTGAGACTGTGTGCCTGACTGTTCAAAAAGGCACGTTGTTTTGAAGTTAGCATAATTTATTATACAAAGGGCGTTGTAACAGACTGGGAGACTGTTACAATCGGGAAATAAAGAAAACAAAGTTTTTCCCTATTGCGCCGATATACTTAGCCCGTGTTCAAATCAGAAGACTTGAACTTCCTTTCTCTTTAATTGTAAAAACTGAAATCAAATACCTCTTATACTCAATGAAAATTAAAATCAGACTAGCTTCAAAGGTTCGGGGAACCTTTGAAGGTTGGAAATAGAGCGAACGAAGTTCGTCTCTCCAAGAGCAGATTAAACCCTACTACTTTCACGTTTTCAGGTAGCCGGCTGTAAAGCTCCACTGGAGCTTTACACTCATCAAATCAAGTCAACAACGTCTGCTTTTAATTTTCGAAGAGTATTAAATAATCGCCTTGCGGATCACCACATCCACACCCTTAGGTGCCCAGGCAGCAATCTTGGCCTTTTCATTGACACGAATCCAACCAAGACCTGAGAAGACCACATCCGTCTTTTCGTTGATGGTAAATTCATGACGGACCAATTCAGGAAATTCTTTCAATTCCTTGCTGGTTGGTGGCACTAAAAGTGAGCCCGCATGCTTCTGGTAAAATTCACTAGCCCCCTGTAACTTGGTGCGGTGGAGCTGCAATTCATTGTCAAAGAAGGCCGTAAAGCCTTGGCGTTCACCAGCCACAAAGTCAAATCGTCCCAGACCAGCCAAGAACAAGGTTTGTTCTGGATTGAGCTGGTAGGTCTTTGGCTTGATTTCTTTCCGAGGGCTGATATACTTGAGGTTTTTAGCCGTCAAGTAATGGGCCATCTGGTGACGATGGATAATCCCAGGCGTGTCATAGATGTATGAACCATCATCCAGAGGAATCTCAATCTTATCCAGCGTCGTTCCAGGGAAACGTGAAGTCGTAATGACATTCTTGTCCCCTGTGATTTCTTGGATAATAGCATTGATCAAGGTTGATTTACCGACGTTGGTCACACCGACCACATAGACATCCCGTCCCTTGCGGTGTTGTTCAATCTTTTCAATCAAATCCTTGATAGCCTGCTTGTTTTGAGCAGAAGTCAAGACCACATCAACTGGTCGCATGCCGATTTCATGCGCCCGTTCAGTCAACCACTGAGTGACCTTGCCTGTCTTGACAGACTTGGGTAAAATGTCCTGCTTGTTGCCAACCAAAAGTACGTCATTTCCTGAAATAAAGCGAGGCAAACCTGGAATGACTGAACCATTGAAATCAAAAATATCAATGACATTGACCACCAAGGCATCGCTTTCTCCCACGCTATGGAGAAGTTTCAAGAAATCATCATCCGAGATATTGACATCTGAAATCTCATTGTAATGGCGCAAACGGAAACAACGCTGGCAGTAGAGTTGCCCTGTTTCCAGGCCTTTTTCTAGGGCTGATTGAGGTGTAAAACCAGCGACTGCCTTGTCTAGCGTCTGAATCTGGGCACCACAGCCGATACAAAATAATTCTTCCACTTACATCTCCCTCTTGTAGTCTATCGCTCCATATTTAGCGATGATTTTTTTCATGGTCCGTCGTTCACGCCAACGGTTAATCTGCGTATTGATAGAGTCCGTCTTTAGCAAGGGTTTGACCAAGACAGACTTGAGACCAGCTCGCTTAGCAGCCCGAATGTCCGTCATCAGCTGATCGCCAATCATGACCACTTCATGTGGCTGGACATCATAGCGTTTCAGGGCACGGTTAATCCCAAAGGTGAAAGGCTTGAGAGCAAAGGCTTCAAATTCAATCCCAAATTTTTCAACCGCCCGTTTGACACGTTCGTATTTATTGTTTGAAACCACCACAACAGGAATGCCTGCGTCCTGCAAATCATGTAACCACTGGCGCATCTCTGGCGTACCATCGGGATTGTTCCAAGCAATCAAGGTATTATCCAAGTCAACAAACACTACTTTTATGCCATGTTTTTTCAAGCTTTCGACGGTCACGTCATAAGCCTTTTCCAAGGCAAAATCCGGCATGTAATTTTCTAAACTCACTGTCGTCTCCAAAGTTTTTTATCAGATAATTATACCATTTTTCTAAGAAAAATGCGAATGGATAGCAGAAAACACTCGGATCAACCGAGTGCCTTCTGGAGGTAATATAATGGTAGTTGTGAATTACATCTGCCCTTCTTCCAAAATCCAATCCATACCCAAAATCGTCGCTGCATGGCCATAATCTGCATGACTATCGTCAAAGAGGCGCCATATCAGAGCACGATAGGTTAATTTTTTAGCATCATAAAGACTGTATTGCTCTTGGTATACCGAAAATGACTGACAATCCTTCCCTTTCGGCTCCACACCTGTTGTTTTTGCAATTGCAATCAGACTGTCATAGTTATGATAGCACAGGGGTACTAATCAATGATTGAGCTAAGCGAACTGCATAATCCAACGCTAAATTACTCACCTCAACAGCCACAGTTCTCAATTCTTTACGTAGGGGATTCAATAGAGACGCAGCAGTTTCTAGTCTGTATACCGGACTTTAACAAACAAAAATGAAAACAGCCGAACGTATCGACTGCTTCCGTGGAGATTATATGAAAAAGAATAAATATATTGTATCTTCCAATGCTTAAACAAACCTTAACTTCTAAACATTTCTAAATAAACTTCGATTATTATTCTGTAATTTATTTCAAATTCAAAGCTACCTTACCAAAATAATCTCGTTCCATGTACTTGATTGATTGGTAATGCTTCCAATAACGTTGGCACATTTTCCACAGTCAATCCACCACCAATCAAGATTTCAATTTTACCTTGTGCATAGGCTTGAATGTCTCGTAACCAATCGATATTCTGCAAAGCTGAACCTGTCAGACTTCCACGCGTCAAAATCCGTGTCACTCCATGTTCTGCCAGCCAATCAAGAGCCTCAAATTGGCGTTCGCGAGGAATTTGGTCAAAAGCCATGTGAAAGACAATCTGACAGTCCTGCGAAACAGCAAACAGTCTTTCCAAGGCTGCTTCGTCCAACCAATTTTCCTCGGTTAACAAACCATAAACCAGACCATCTGAACCTAGTTCAATCGCTACTTTACAATCTTCAACCATCATTTCCACCTCAGCTTCATCGTAGCAAAAATCTCCACCTCGAGGGCGAATCATGGTCATGACTGTGGCTTCATTCTCATGGGCCAGTTGACAAACATGTTTGATCACTCCATAACTCGGCGTCGTCCCTCCGACTGCCAAATTATCACAGAGTTCAATCCGTTTAGCTCCTAGGGATATGGCCTTCATTACACCTACATGATTTTCGGAACAAAATTCTTTAATCATCTTTATTCCTTTCAAGTTTTTTCTTTAGTATAACAAAAAAGAGTATATTAACCAATACTCTTTTGGGCAACCAATATATCTTTTAAAGAAATAAGTAAAACAGCAAGTAAAATCAACAACATTCCAACAAAATCAATTGCATAAAATTGCTCATTGACCAACCATACTGCAAAAAAGACAGATGCAATCGGCTCAATCGAGGCCAAAAGACTACCATTGACAGGACCAACCATACTGACGCCTTTAAGAAAGGCAGTATAGGCAAAAATCGTCCCGACTCCGACAATACCTAGCAGACCCAGGAAACTTCCACCATCAATAGGAAGACGATGCTGCCAAGTTTGCAAACCAAGCGTGACTACAAAACCACCCATTAACATCCCTAAACCAATCACCGTTATACTGCCGTATTGACGGATCAATTTACCTGGCAAAATAATATATAGCGCATAAGTAAAGGCTGAGAAGATTCCCCAGAACAAACCGATTGGAGTCACTGCCAATTCATCTAATTTGCCATGAGTCGCAATCAAAAAAGTTCCTGCTACGGCTAAGAGAATTGAAATCAACTCAATCCCTGATGGTTTTTCCCTATTTTTCAAACAGGTATAAGCCAAGACTAAGATAGGGCAAAGGTATTGTAAAACCGTAGCCGTTCCCGCATTGGTATGATAGATAGCTTGTAAATAAGCCATCTGGTTAAGAACCAGACCCAACATCGCAAAAACAAAAATTCCCAACAAGGCTTTTCTATTTTTCAATACTATCAACAGCTGTTCTTTCGCTGTAGCATAAGCCAGGCCAACGAGAAAGAATCCCGATACCAACAAACGCAGGGAGGTAATCATATCTACTGAAACACCACGTGACATCAAGTACTGTCCACTCACTCCAGACAAGCCCCAAGCTATACCTGCTATTAATGTAATCAGTGTCCCCAATCTCTTTTCCGCCATCATATCTCCTTCTCACACTGTGAATACTTCCATTATACCAAAAGAGCAGGACACCGTCCCACTCTTTCTTGCAATTATGTTGCTAAACCTACAAATTCTACGAATCGTAGAAAGGCTGCCTGTCCTTCTGGAGTTCGTTTGTAGACACCTGCATCTTCCAATACACGCGCGAAAATTTGTCCCACTGATTCACGAACAACTTGTTCGACGGTTTCTTCCGTCACATCTGGGTGAGCTGTTTTCAGGCTTTCCGCCCAAGGCTGATGATAGTCAGCCACTTGACTATCTTGACCCAGTAAGAATTTTTCTACTTCAGCCAATTCTGCCTTTAAACGTGGGGGTAAAATCGCCAAACCCATGACCTCAATCAAGCCGATATTTTCTTTCTTGATATGTTGCACATCTGGATGTGGATGATAGATGCCATCTGGAAATTCTTCCGAGGTTTGATTGTCGCGGAGAACCAAATCCAGCTCGTACAAATCTCCTCGTTTCCGAGCAATTGGGGTGATGGTGTGATGGGGAGTTCCATCCGTCTCAGCCTTAATCTGAACGCTATCATCTGAGTAGCTCCGCCATTTTTCCAAAATCTTAGTCGCTAAACCAAGAAGCGATGGCTTGTCTGCAGAACTCAAGCGAATCACCGACATGGGCCATTTGACAATGCCTGCCGAAACGGACTCAAAGCCGTCAAAGACCAGCTGGCCTTCTATCGGAGCCTTTTCCATAGCAAAACTGTGCCGCCCACCCTGATAGTGATTGTGGGTCAAGATGGAGCCACCCGAGATTGGTAGGTCTGAGTTGGAGCCGACAAAATAATTTGGAAAGATGTCCAGCAAGTCCAAAAGCTGTTCAAAGGTTTGGGGACTAATGACCATCGGCACATGTTCCTGATTTAGGAAAATAGCATGTTCATTGTAGTAAGCATAGGGCGAATACTGGAAGCCCCACTTTTCCTGACCAAGATCCAAGCGAATAATACGGTGGTTGGCGCGTGCTGGATGGTTAATCCGTCCCTGATAGCCCTCATTTTCCATACAGAGTAGACATTTGGGATAATTGCTTGCTTCAGCTTTCGTAGCAGCTGCAATAGACTTGGGATCCTTCTCAGGTTTAGACAGATTGATTGTGATTTCCAAATCCCCATACTCTGTCGAAACTTGATAATAGATATTTTTCGCAATCGCAGCCATCTTGATATAGTCATTGCGCTTGCTCAATTCATAGAAGTCGCCAATCGCTTGCTCTGGACTGTCCTGATAGGTCTGCCAAAAATCACGATTGACCTGACTCGGACTCGGTGTCATCAAATCCATCAAACAAGACCCAACCATGTCCTGCTCTTCCAGCAATTCACCCACAAAACCAGTTCGAACTCCATGAGCCAATAGTTCATCTTTTAATTCAATCAAGTCCTCTAACTCTGTTTGAACAGTCAGAACCTGGTCTCCCACCAAAGCCAAGACCCGATTGCGCAGGTAAAGAGCATCCATTTCTTCAAAACCACTGTTGGCAATGACCTGCTCAACAAAACGATCCACCAATCCTGTCATCATTTCTCCAATCTATTATTAAAAATAGTCTTTCAGTTTGAGAAGAAGCTAGGAAACAAGCCAATACCACTTCTCAACGTTCGTCGCATCCAGTCGATAAACTTACATATAAGTCACTTCTGTCAACCTAACAAAAGACAAAATGAAAGACTACAAGACGCGAGAGCCACTAGCAATCTCCGCTACATAAAAGCTTGGTTCATATCCAACCACTTCAGTATAGGTCTTACCAACATTTTCAGTAAAGGCATCAACCTTATCCTTATGGACAATGGCAATACCACAGCCACCGAAACCAGCTCCCGTCATCCGAGCACCAAGAACGCCTTCTTGCTCCCAAGCTGTATGAGCCAAGGTATCCAATTCCAAACCTGTCACTTCATAATCATGTTCCAAAGAGACATGAGAAGCATTGACCAAACGACCAAAGGTTGCCAAATCTCCTTCTTCCAAGGCCTTACGAGCCTGCAAGGTCCGTTGATTTTCTAAGACAGCATGGCGGGCACGCTTGATACGATTTTCATCCTTAATCAAATAACTATATTGATCAAAGGTCCATTCATCCAATTCTCCCAGAGTTTGAATATTCAAGACTGCATTCAATTCTTCCACTGCTTTTTCACATTCCGCACGACGCTCATTGTACTTAGAATCTGCCAATTCACGACGCTTGTTGGTGTTCATGATGACAATCACATGGTCACCCAAGTCAAGTGGCACCAATTCATACTCCAAGCTATTGGTATCAAGGTAAATCGCCCGATTATCCGCTCCCATACCGATAGCAAACTGGTCCATGATACCAGAATTGACACCGATAAAGTGATTTTCCGTTTGTTTCCCAATTTTCACCAAATCAAGACGAGTCAATTCTAGACCATACAATTCTTCTGCGATGATGCCAATCAAGAGTTCCAGAGAAGCTGATGATGACAAGCCTGAACCATTTGGAATGTTACCGTAAACAAAGACTTCCATACCTGTATCAATGCTATGTCCTGCTTCTTGCAAGAACTTAAGAACACCTTTGGCATAGTTGGTCCAGTTGTCCGCCTTATCAAAGACCAGATTGTTCAAATCCACTTCGATAATTCCAAGCTCTTCAAAGTTTGCGGAATAAAAACGTAGAAGCTGGTCATCACGTTTGCGAGCAGCTCCGTAGGTCCCCAAGGTAATAGTCGCAGGAAAAACATGACCACCGTTATAGTCAGTATGCTCACCAATCAAGTTAATCCGACCTGGTGAGAAGAAAGTTGCATCTGCCTCTTGACCAAACACATCGAGAAAGGCTTGCTTGAGTTGTTCTTTATCCATAAGAACCTCCTAGATTTTGTAATCGTTTTCTTTTATTGTACAACTCAACAATTTAAAAGTCAATATTTTTACTAAATTTTTACTAATTTTGTTTTTTATGCTATACTAGAGACAAATAAACAGGAGAAAAACATGGTTACTATCAAAGAAATCGCCGAAAAAGCTCAACTATCCTCTGCCACCATTTCCAGAGTTCTAAAGGGCGACCTGACCCTATCCGTCAGCCAAGAAACCCGCGACCGCATTTTCAATTTGGCACAGGACCTGGGCTACACCAAACACCTCAAAAAACAAGCACCCCAACAAAAAGGCACCATCGGTATTGTCCAATGGTACACCGAAAGCGAAGAGCTGGCTGACCTCTACTACTATTCCATCCGTGCCAGCATCGAGCAGACCGCCAGCCTTCTCGGCTATCAAATCATCCGCTCCTTCAACGACTTGACCAATCCCCTCCTTCAAGGATTGGACGGCATCATCGCAGTTGGTAAATTTTCTTCTGGGCAAATAGCAGAGCTGACCAACTTGTCTTCCAAGCTAATCTTTGTAGATTCTGATACACTGACCGAGGGATTCTCCTGCGTCACAACTGACTTTGAACACTCTGTTCAGACAGTTATCGACCACTTCCGTTCACAAGGTCTGACTGATATTGGCCTCCTAGTCGGACAGGAAGAAACCACAGACGGACACCAACTGCCAACAGACCCCCGCCTAACTGCCTTTCGGACCTATCTAGACTCCTTGGGCATGCTCCAAGAAGACTACATCTACAAAGGAAAGTTCTCCACCCAGTCGGGCTATGAGCTGATGAGCCAGGCTATTGCCGACCTGGGTGACCAGCTGCCCCCAGCCTTCTTCATGGCAAACGACACTCTGGCTGTCGGTGCCCTTAGAGCCCTTCAAGAGCACCAAATCGCCGTGCCAGAACGGGTCCAGCTCATCACCTTTAACGATACAGCCATCACGCGCCAAGTCTATCCAGCCCTGTCTTCTATCAGTGTCTACACCGAAGAAATGGGCCAAGAAGCCATGCAGCTGCTGGACCGTGTCATAACAAGTCCAACGCCCCACCACCCCCGCAAAATCAAGCTAGGTACCCAACTGATCATTCGGGAGAGTTCTTATTAATAGCCGAAAAAACCGAGAATTCTAACGAATTCTCGGGTTTCTTAAACATATTGCTATTTATGTAAGAAATTTTGTGCTAAACACTCTATTAGCTTTTTACCAGTTCCTTTCTTGAATATAGCTGCATCATATTTCTCTAAGAACGGATCTGTACCAAAATGTTTTATATACATCTCAATTGCGTAAGTGTCCATCATGCCAGAAATATAATCTAGTACTTTTCTTTTCTTGTCACTTTGGGTATCGTCTTTTTCAAATCGATATTCGATCGGCATCAAAAAACTCTTCCGATTATATTCTTCGTTCATGAATAAATCAAATAAACTAGTCAACACTTTCGTCCCAACATTTTCATATAAAATAATATCGTCAGAATTTGTTACGCCTTCGAAAATCGTTTTCTTCAATGCACCAGCAAGTTTTTTATAATGACCGAGCCCTAGTTCTTTGTCTTGATCAGTCCCTAATTTTTCCTTATCACTTTTCTTAAGTTTTACAACTTCTATGTCCTCAATGAATTTATTAACAATAATGGAAAGCAATTCTCGTCTAAAATAAAAATCATAGTCATCATTGGATTTACTTCTATTGGCTTTATTTTTTGCCTCTTCAATCCATTTCTTAAAATCCTCTAATGTTTGCTCTTCTCCTAATTTCTGTTCCAACAAAAATACAAATTGATCAATGGTGAAGTAGTTACTCGCCAATGCATCTTCCAAGTCATGTGCACAATAAGCAATTTCATCTGCCAAATCAACAATTTGAACATCAATTGTTCTCACAAACACATCTATTTCTTTAAATCTCTTTTTAAATTCCTCATAATCTTCTTTGTATATGAACTTCTCAGTCTTTCGTGATTTTCTATATGGAACATAATATTTTAGAATTGAAGCTAGGGTTCTATACGTTAAGTTTAAACCTTTATGATCTGGAGACTTTTTTTCAATATTTTTTAATACCCGTAACCCTTGTGCATTTCCTTCAAAACCAATATCCTTTGCCAAATCATTTAAAATTCTTTCTCCATGATGACCAAATGGGGGATTGCCAATGTCGTGTACAAGTGCACCAGTTTCAACAACGACAGACATCGAATTGAAATCTACATCAATATTATTAGATGTATTTTTTTTCAAATAATCAACAATCCCCCTTGCAATCTGTGCCACTTCAAAACTATGTGTCAGCCTATTCCTGTGAAAAGCTCTACCATTAACAGCAAACAGTTGCATTTTCCCTTGTTGCCGTCTAAAGGAGTTAGAATAGATTACCCTAGAATAATCTCTAGAAAATTCATCTCTTGATCTTTCCTTATCTGACTCAGTTTCTTTATCACGTTTCTTTAATTTTTTGACATTCTCCTCGTGTCTTAGTAAAAAATTGTCGAATTGTTTTGACATATCTATTTATTCTCCCTCATACCTTTATATCATGATGATAATAATTATTATTATTTTAGTCAACAAAAAACCACTCTTTTTGAGTGATTTTTGTATTCTATAATTTTAAAACTAATCCAACAACTTAGCTAATTCTTGCGCCAAGAGTTGCTGTGCAACTTGTGGGTTGGCTTGTCCTTTTGTTGCTTTCATCAGGAAACCTGTAAAGGCCTTATCGGCATTGCGTTTACCAGACTTGAAGTCAGCTACGGCTGCTTCATTATCCGCAAAGACTTGGTGGATAATCGGAATCAAGACCGCAGGGTCTGAAATCTGTACCAAGCCAGCTTTCTCAACGTAAGCCTTAGCAGAGCCACCTTCTTTGGCCAGGTGAACAAAGACTTTCTTGGCAATCTTAGATGAAATAGTTCCATCCGCAATCAAGGCAATCATCTCCACCAAGTTTTCAGGTGTTAAGGCGATTTGCTCAATAGTCTTACCTTCAGCATTGAGGAACTGAGCCACTTCACCCTGCAACCAGTTAGAAACTTGTTTAGCATCGCCACCTGCTGCCACTGCTGCTTCAAAGAAGTCAGACAGAGCCTTAGTAGATGTCAACTGACCGGCATCGTAGGCGGTCAAGCCCAAGTTTTCCACATAGTGAGCACGGCGAGCTTTTGGAAAGACTGGCAATTCTGCGCGCACTTCCTCAATCCAGTTATCATCAATCTCATAGAGCGGTAGGTCTGGCTCTGGGAAGTAACGATAGTCAGCCGACCCTTCTTTGACACGCATGAGAATAGTTTCACCAGTAGATTCATCGTAACGGCGAGTTTCCTGCTGGATTTGACCACCTGAACGCAGGATTTTTGCCTGACGTTCTACCTCGTGCTGCAAGCCCTTGCGAACATAGTTGAAGGAGTTGAGGTTTTTCAACTCAGTCTTGGTACCAAATTTCTCCTGACCATAGGGACGAAGGGAAATATTGGCATCCACGCGCATAGAACCCTCTTCCATCTTCACATCTGAAATACCAGTGTACTGAATGATTTCTTTAAGGGCTGTCAAGTAGGCGTATGCCTCTTCAGGCGAACGCATATCTGCTTCTGATACAATCTCGATCAAGGGCACGCCCTGACGGTTGAGGTCCACATAAGAATAGCCGTCTGTACCGTGGGTATTCTTACCCGCATCCTCTTCCAAATGCGCACGCTCGATACGAATTTTCTTAGTCGTACCGTCTTCTAGCTCAATCTCAATCCAGCCATTGTAGCCAATCGGCTCGTCAAACTGGGAAATCTGATAGGCCTTAGGGTTATCAGGATAGAAATAGTTCTTACGGTCAAAGTGCATGTCCTTGTGAATGTCCATGTTCAAGGCCAAGGCAGCCTTGATACCAGCATCCACAACACCCTTGTTAAGAACAGGAAGGACACCTGGGAAAGACCAGTCAATCACGTTGGTATTGGCATTTGGATCCTCACCAAAATGAGCAGATGAAGGTGAGAAAATTTTCGAGTTGGTATTCAACTCCACATGGACTTCTAGACCAATAATCGTTTCAAAGTTCATTAGTTAGCACCTCCAAAAATCACTGGTTGTTGCTTGTGGTAGTCTGTTGTCGCTTCAAAGGCAGCAGCCACTTGGTAAATGGTCTCTTCTGAATATTTTGGACCAATCAACTGCAAACCAACTGGCAAGCCTTCCACAAAACCAGCAGGAATAGAAAGACCAGGAAGACCAGCCAAGTTTACAGGAATTGTTAACAAGTCCGCCAAGTACATGGCCACAGGGTCATGGTTGAGCGTGTCCAAACCAAAGGCAACCGTCGGAGCTGTCGGCCCCAAAATCAAATCATAGTCCGCAAAGACTTTTTCAAAATCCTGGATAATCAAGGTCCGCACCTGGCCAGCCTTCTTGAAGTAGGCATCGTAGTAACCTGATGACAAGCTAAATGTACCTAACATAATACGACGTTTGACTTCCTCACCAAAACCTTGGCTACGAGTTTTCACGTAAATCTCATCCAAGTTTGTCGCATCTTCTGCACGGAAACCATAACGGATTCCGTCAAAACGTTGCAAGTTAGAAGAAGCCTCTGACGAAGCAATGATGTAGTAAACGGCAACCCCATACTTAGAATGTGGCAGGCTGACTTCCTCGATAATCGCTCCCAAGCTTTCCAAGTGCTTAGCAGCCTTGAGAATGGTTTCCTTGACCTGCGGATCAATCCCTTCGCCCATGTATTCTTTTGGCAGAGCAATCTTCATCCCCTTGATGTCCTGACCAATCTTGCTAGTGAAGTCTGCAATTTCATTGATCGTTGATGTTGCATCCTTGACATCATGACCAGAGATGACATTGAGCAACTGGGCATTTTCCTTAACTGTCTGTGAAAATGGACCAATCTGGTCAAGAGATGAACCAAAGGCAATCAAACCAAAACGGGATACCGTTCCATAGGTCGGTTTCATACCAACGATACCATTAAAGGCCGCAGGCTGGCGGATGGAACCACCTGTGTCAGAACCGAGTGACAAACGGACCTGACCAGCAGCAACTGCAGCTGCCGAGCCACCTGAAGAACCACCAGGAACTTTTGTCTGGTTCCAAGCATTTTTAGTCGGTTTGAAGGCAGAATTCTCATTAGAACCACCCATTGCAAACTCATCCATGTTAGTTTTACCAACTATAATCATATCTTTTGCATAGGCCTGAGCAACCGATGTCGCATCGAAAATCGGCTCGTAGTTATAGAGCATTTTTGACGCTGCTGTGGTCAAAATTCCCTTAGTAGAGATATTGTCCTTGACTGCCAAAGGAATCCCTGCCATAACATTGTCCGCATCAATCCCTTTTTCATCAAGGGCCGCAGCCTGCGCCAAGGCCGCATCTTCTGTGATAGTCAAGAAAGCATCCACAGCTCCCTCACGGCTCTTAATATCTTCCAAAGTTGCCTTGGTCAACTCAACCGCAGAAATCTCCTTTTTGACAAGGAGGTCATGCAATTCATCAATGGTTTTATTGTTAAACGTCATTAGGCATCTCCTCCCCCGTCTAGAATAGCTGGTACCTTGATAAAGTGATCTTGTGATTCAGGCACATTTTTAAAGAGCTCCTCACGGCTCTCACCTTTCTGGGCAATATCTGCTCGCAAGACATTCTTACGGTCAGCCATAGTGGTCGTTACCGCAACACCTGTCGTATCTACTTCATTGAGCAATTCAACCATATCGACAATCTTGCTCAAACTTGTCGCAAATTCCGCTGTTTCTTGATCCGAAAACTCCAGCTTAGACAGCTTGGCAACGTGACGGACTTCAGCTTCAGAAATCTTCATTCTTACTTTCCTCCTAATGGAAATCTATCTTCTCATTATACCATATTTCCAGCCCCAGACAAAGGTAGAAATGACCTAATATGTTACCTATTTCCTCCTAAAAATCCGTTCTTTAAATTGCGAAGTATTCCTAATCTCACACCGTAAAACGATAAAAAAACAGCAAGTTTCATCTAGCAATAAAACTTACTGCTTACTTAGCCTATCTTTTTTATGAACTAATCCTTTGCATGTTTGCGGTATTTTTCCATTTTCCCTTTAAAAAGCTCTCCATTACTTGGTGCTGTATAGGAGACAGCATTGGCTCCAGCTTCGATAACCCGACGAATAGAGTCCTCAGTCGGACCACCAGTCGCAATAATTGGAAAGTCAGGGAAAGCTTCTCGAATCTTCTTCACAACCCTTGGCGTTTCCATACCGCAAGAAACATTTAAAATATCTACTCCTGCTTTAATCTGTGAGGTTAAATCAGACTTTTCAGAAACAACTGTATAAATGATAGGAATATCCACTACTTTATTGATTGCCTCAATTGTTTTTACATCCGTTGGTCCATTTACCACAACAGCGTATGCTCCCTCCGACTCAGACAATAGACTCATATTAGCTGAACGCATACCTGTCGTCAAGCCTCCACCAACACCAGCCAAGACTGGAACTGACGCAACCAACATAATACTTTTGATAATAGCTGGACTGGGCGTAAATGGATAAACAGCCAAAATAGCATCTGCATTGTGATTGGCAATAATAGACACATCCGTTGTAAATAAGACTGAACGAATGCGACGACCATAAATACGAATTCCACTACATTCCTTGATAACTTCTGGCATCTGAACAATATCCTGCCGTAAATCTGATAAAACAGATGGAATAAACTGTTCGCTCATCCGCAACCTCCTCTATACTAGCTACAATAATATATAGTATAACATATTATTTCATGGAAGATACACAAAAACAATCCATTTTGCCACTGCTTTCACAATAAAGTACTTTTTCAACAGATTTTTTTAAAAAAAGAGACAGCTTTCGCTGCCTCCCATTCTCCGACCAAAATAGTCTGTAGGACTATCTTAACGACGGATTTCTTTGATACGTGCTGCTTTACCTTGCAATGCACGTAGGTAGTACAATTTAGCACGACGTACTTTACCGTAACGTACTACTTCAATCTTATCAACACGTGGAGTGTGGATTGGGAATGTACGTTCAACACCTACACCACCAGAGATTTTACGTACAGTGTACATTTCTGAGATGCCTTGACCTTTACGAGAGATAACAACACCCTCGAAAATCTGGATACGCTCGCGGTTACCTTCGACAACCTTAGCGTGAACACGCACAGTGTCACCAGGACGGAATGAAGGGATGTCAGTACGAAGTTGACCTTCTGTCAAACTTTGGATCAATGGATTCATTTTATTCTCCTATCTTTGTCAATCTTAGGTGCTTTTAAACCCAGCGGATAAACTGTATTTTTGTGCGTCCATTACACACAGACTATATTATACACCAAGTAATCACCTATGTAAAGCATTTTGATAAATTTATCATGGTCAATCACACCGCTTCTTTTATCAGAATCAGACTGACGACGTAGTTCTAGATGGAACTGAAGTTCATCAAGCTAAGTCAACAAGGTTTGAGTTTGATTTTCGAAGAGTGTTAATGATACAGATTCCTGTTGGAGAAAAACGAAAAACCAGTCCACAGACTGGTCACTATACTATTAGTCAATGATTGTCGCACCAAGTACATGACGCAAATGGTTGAGAGCAAACTGATGATTCTCCTCCGTCAATGCAGCAATGGCTGATGAGACCACCTCAATACGATACCTATTATTATAAGCATCAATAGCTGTATGAAGAACACAAATATCAGACAACCCCCCCCCCGTCAAGACAACCGTATCTACACCACGTTCTCTTAGTCGAACATCCAAATCCGTCCCAGAAAAAGTAGAATAATGACGTTTATCCATCCAACGAACACGCGCATGCCCTTTATGTTTTTGATAAAAATCTGCTAAAGGACCATACAAGTCACGCCCTTGCGTCCCAATAATATTATGACTTGGGAAAAGCTGAGCTTCAGGATGAAATTCATCCCCCTCCTTATGACCATCAATCACAAAGAAAATGTAGTCTCCATTTTCAAAAGCTTCTTGTGTAACCTGAGCAATTCGTTCAGAAATAGCCTGAGCTGATTTTCCAGCAGTCAACTTTCCTTCATCTGCTACAAAATCTATTATATAATCAATGCTTTTGTCATTTTAGTAGTCACGTTTCTTAATTTCATCAAAAATAGCTGGGATGAGAACCTTCAAATAGGTTCCTTTCATACCAAGCGAACGACTTTCAATAATCCCCGCACTCTCCAACTTACGCAAAGCATTGACAATGACCGAACGAGTAATACCGATACGGTCCGCAATCACAGACGCAGTCAGCTGCCCCTCATTGCCACTCAACTCACCCAGAATAGCCGCCACCGCCTTCATCTCAGAATAAGAAAGCGTATTTACCGCCATATTGACCGCAGCGCGACGACGAATATTCTTCTCATCTTCTTCCCGTTGGAAATTAAGCAACTGGATACCAACTACTGTTGCTGCAATCTCAACCAAAATCAAATCATCATCGTGAAACTGCTCATCATTCCGCCAAATAATAAGCGAACCAAAACGAATTCCCGTCACATGGATAGGGGCTATCGTTGTCAGACCATTTGGATAGGTCGATCGTGATTCAACAGGGATGGCAGTCAACTCGCTCTCGACAGGCAAGTTAACCTGCGTATCATAAACCTGCGCGACTGCTTTTACATATCCTTCTGGGAATTGTTTATTTTGGAAAAATTCTTCCACACGATCATTGTTTGTCTCGTAACTCATGTGGTATCCCAAAACTTCACCTTCGCTATTAATAATACAAGAATTGCAATCAATAATAGCTGATAGATGTTCAGCAATAGCATTGTAAGGCAATTCTTCTGCCAATTGCTCTTCGGAACGCTTCAAAATAGAAGTAATATTCCGTGTCTTCTCTAATAATGTTGTCATATTTTCCTCTTTACTCTGTAATTGCTTTCAGTATAGCAAAAAATACATAAAATTTCAACAATTATCAGAATATTTACCGTTATTAGAAAAACACAAACAATTTCATCCAAGCAAAAAGAAAGAGGCTGATTAACACTCAGCCTAAAATTCCATTATCTACGATATTGTTGCAAGAATCGTGACATTTTTTCTTGAATTTCTGCCAACTCATCCACACGTGGTAAATACACAATACGGAAATGATCTGGATCCTTCCAGTTAAAACCTCGACCATGGACCAGAAGTACTTTTTCTTGCTTGAGGAAATCCAATACAAATTGTTCATCATCATCAACTCTGTACATCTCACAATCAATTTTTGGGAAGACATACAGACCAGCCTTAGGTTTTACAGCAGAAAGCCCCGGAATATCATTAATCGCCTTGGTAATAAACTCCCTTTGTTCATATAAGCGTCCACCAGGCATCAAGAGTTCATCAACCGATTGGTAACCTCCCAAAGAAGTTTGAACAACCTGTTGAGCCAAAACGTTTGAACACAAACGCATATTGGACAACATATTCAAGCCTTCAATGTAACCTTTTACATGCTTTTTCGGACCAGATAAGACCATCCAACCTACTCGGAAACCACAAATACGATGCGATTTAGACAGTCCATTCATCGTCACAACAAATAAATCTGGAGCCAGTGTCGCAATAGGGATATGAACAGCTCCGTCAAAGACCATACGATCATAAATCTCATCAGAGAAAATGATCAATTCATGTCTACGAGCAATATCAATGATTCCTTCTAAAATTTCTTTCGGATAGAGAGCACCCGTTGGATTATTTGGATTGATAAGGACAATTGCCTTGGTTCGAGAAGTCACCTTGGACTCCATGTCTGCCAAATCTGGATACCATTCAGCTGCTTCATCACAAACATAGTGAACAGCTTTACCACCAGCCAAACTAACTGCGGCAGTCCAGAGAGGATAGTCTGGCATTGGCACCAACACCTCATCACCATTATCTAGCAAACCTTGCATAGACATAACAATCAGCTCACTCACACCGTTTCCAAGATAAATATCTTCAATATCAACATTTGGAAATTTCTTTAGCTGACAATACTGCATGATAGCCTTACGTGCAGAAAAAATTCCCTTACTGTTCGAGTATCCCTCTGATTTACGGGCGTTATGAATCAAGTCACGAATAACTTCATCTGGAGCAGTAAAACCAAATTCTGCAGGATTCCCCGTATTCAAACGTAAAATCTGCTCTCCATTGGCACGCATGCGCATGGCCTCTTCCAAAACAGGCCCACGAATATCATATGCTACATCATCCAATTTTGTTGACTTGTTAAATTGCTTCATGTCGTCACCTCGACTTTCTATCTTTTATATTGTACTGTAAAAGCAAAAAAAGTACAAGAATCCTTTACATTTTCTCTTAAAAGGCTTATAATAAAAATGTAAGGAACTACTCTACCTATTTCGGGACAAAGCTCTTCTGAAAGGAGTGATTATTATGACACAATCTTACAAAACAATACTCGTCGCTGTAGACGGCTCTAAAGGAGCAGAATTAGCTCTTCATAAAGCCATTCATGTTGCACTACGCAACCAAGCACGTCTGATTATCGCCCATGTGATTGATACCCGTGCTCTCCACAATGTTGTTGCATTTGACGCCTCTGTCTATGAATCTTTAGAAAGAGAGGCGGAGCTCCTCCTCGAAGAATACAAACAAGAAGCCCTCAACGCCGGACTGACCGATGTACAGATTCGCATTGAGTTCGGTAACCCTAAAACCCTCCTGGCTATCGATATTCCAAAGGAAACTGGTGCAGATCTTATGCTACTTGGAGCAACTGGTCTAAATGCCTTTGAACGTCTCCTAATCGGATCCTCATCCGAATATATCATGCGCCACGCAACTATCGATTTACTCATTGTTCGCGATGGAGAAAAAAGTTTATAAACCAAAAGACTTGATTTACGAATCAAGTCTTTTCATCTGTCTTTTCATCTGTCTTTTCAACTCTTCCTGAATCTTTTCCTCCGGCGCAAACCGTTCTTCCCAATCATCCGGCTTTAAAATTTTATGGGTAATTGGATCAAAATGGGCCTTCCCATCTGGAAATGTTTTCCCCATATTTGCAGTATGGACTATCTGAAAAATTGGTTCTGGATCAACCCCCATCAAAACAAACGAACCATATGTAAAATAAAGAATATCCAGCAAAGCATCTACCTGATCCTGCATCGAAACCCCGAAACTTCTCTTGCCAGATACCTTATCAGCAGCAGTATCTAAATCCTGATGAAGTTGTTGAATAAAATCATAAAACTCAACTTCAGATTCTGAAGCTGCATGTAGAAATTCTACCAACTCCTCCAATTTAAAACCAGCGCGATGCAAAGCCGTCTGTCCATCATACACACTGGGAAGTTCTTGGGTTTCACCATCCATTAAAAAATGAAAATCCTTTACCCTATTAAAATTATCGTCCTTGCTCTGAAACATCTTATCCCTCAATCACACCAAAATGAATTAATGCCTTATAAATCCCATCATGATTATTTGTATCTGTAACAAAGGAAGCTGCTTGTTTAACCTCTTTCGTCCCATTTCCCATCGCTACCGAGTGCTGAATTTCATTCAACATTTCAAAATCATTATTAGAATCTCCGAATACCATAACTTCATCTAACTCAAAACCATATCGTTCTGCAACCTTTACAATACCCGATAATTTTGAATTTCCCTTACTGATAATATCAGTCGCATAGGGACTCGAACGCGTAAAAGACAAGTTCGGAAAGAGCACCTCCAATGATTGCGTCTCCCTTTCCGTCGTCAGCAACATCAGCTGATAGATTGGTTGAAAGAGAAAACCTTTCAAATTCGTTTCCTGTTGAGGACTGATCCAACGTACCAAGCGATTGAAAATAAAGTTTATGATTCCAGCCCAGGACTCCGGAATCATACGCGTCACACGATATGCAAAATTTCCTGTTCCAGCACTCATAATCTTACTACCAAATATACCTTTAGCAGTTCCAAAAGATAAATCCTTATGGTGAGTTTGCGCATACTCCATAATTTGTTCAATTTGCTTTGACTCTAAACTCTGACTATAAATAACTTCTTCTCTTGAAAAAATATATTGACCGTTATAAGCAATGGCCAAATCTAGCCCTAAACTAGCCATATACTGCAAAACAAAACGAGGATCACGTCCTGTAGCTAGACCAACTAAAATTCCCTTCTCTTTCAAAGCATTAATGGCGAGAATAGTTGAACTACTAACCATACGATTGTCGGTCAATAAGGTACCATCAATATCGAAAAATACAGCCTTTATCGTCAACCAACTCACCTACTTTCTAAGAATTATGTTACAATTAGTATATCACACTTTGAAAGAAACTGAAAATTTATGAAAAAAATTCTAGTATTGCATACAGGTGGAACCATTTCTATGCAAGCCAATCATCAGGGTGAAGTTGCATCGAGTAAAATCAATCCAATGACCCAAATTGATAGCCCACTAGAAGAAATTCAAGTGACATCCTTGGATTTTCTCAATGTTCCAAGTCCACACATTCGCTTAGAACACATGATGGCTCTATACCAAAAAATCAAAGAAGAACAAATGAACTTCGATGGTTTTGTCATTACACATGGCACAGATACTTTAGAAGAAACTGCCTATTTCCTTGATACAATGGCTATTCCAGAAAAAACAATTGTATTGACCGGAGCTATGCGTTCATCAAATGAACTAGGTAGCGACGGGATTTATAACTACCGAACAGCCCTACGTGTGGCTGCTGATGATAAATCCGCAGATAAAGGTGTTCTAGTGGTCATGAACGATGAAATTCATGCTGCTAAATATGTTACAAAAACGCATACCACCAATGTCTCAACCTTTCAAACACCAACCCATGGACCACTGGGGTTAGTCACCAAACGAGAGATTCTCTATTTTAAAACTGCTGAACCACGTGTTCGATTTGACTTGTCAAGAATCACAGGAACGGTCCCAATCATAAAAGCTTATGCAGATATGGACTCCATCCTCCTTGATTCTCTCACTGCAAGCTCAATTTCCGGCTTAGTCATTGAAGCACTCGGCGCCGGAAATCTTCCGCCTACCATCCTTCCAGCCATTAAGAAACTCCTTGATCAAAAGATCCCCATTATTCTGGTATCTCGCTGTTTTAACGGAATTGCTGAGCCTGTCTATGCCTACCAAGGAGGTGGCATCCAACTGGAGCAAGAAGGCATTCTATTTGTTAAAGAATTGAATGCTCAAAAGGCCCGACTCAAACTCCTTATCGCTCTCAATGCAGGCTTGGAAGAGCAAAGCTTGGCAGATTACATCCAAGGTTAATCGTTGACGAACTATACAATATGTCAAAAGACCAGCACATGTGTGTTGGCCTTTTTTATATGACTAATCCAATTCCTCTCGATCTTTCAAATTAGCAAGTAAAATCGACCAATTAGGGTCCTCCTGCCAATTTTCCACGCTAACAATCTGACTAGCAACTCGCCTTGCTTCCTCTAAAATTGGATAGTCCTCGATAATATTTGCAACCTGAAATTCTGGCAAACCTGATTGACGAGTTCCAAATATTTCTCCAGACCCACGCATTTTTAAGTCAGCTTCAGCCAAAATAAAACCATCTGTCGTCTCTGTCATAATTTTCATGCGTTCCTTACCAGACTCTGTTTTAGGATTAGCAACTAACACTGCATAAGACTGCTTATGACCACGTCCTACACGCCCTCTCAACTGATGTAATTGGCTTAAACCAAAACGATCTGCATCCATAATAACCATCACCGTTGCATTGGGCACATTGACTCCGACTTCAATAACAGTGGTAGAAACCAAAATATTCGTTTTTCGCTCCTTAAAAGCCTGCATGATGGCATCTTTCTCGTCATTTTTCATCTTACCGTGTAACAAATCCACTGTAACTTGCTCTCCAAAATGCGCCTGTAAATCAGATTGCAGATCTACAGCATTCTTTAAATCCAGAGCCTCAGATTCTTCAATCAGCGGAGAGATAAAATAAACCTGGGCACCCACTTCTAACTCCCGCTCCAGCCAATCTAAGACCGTGGGCAGCTGTTGATGTTTGACCCAGCGAGTGATAATTGGCTTCCGACCAGCAGGTAACTGATTAATAATCGATACATCCATATCTCCAAAAGCTGTAATAGCTAACGTCCGAGGAATAGGTGTAGCAGTCATCATAAGCACATCCGGATTATCACCCTTCTCACGAAACAGACGGCGCTGTTTAACACCAAAACGATGTTGCTCATCCGTCACAACCAAACCAAGCTTATGGTACGTCACACTTTCCTGGATAAGAGCATGAGTTCCTACAATGATGTCTACCTGACCACTAGAAATCGCCTCTAAAGCAGCACGACGCTCCGCAACCTTCATTCCCCCTGTCAAAAGAGCAATAGAAAGTTCTGGAAAAAGCTGGCGCAAACTCTCAAAGTGTTGCTCTGCCAAAATTTCTGTCGGCACCATCATTGCAGCCTGCATCCCCGCAGTCACAGCAGCAAACATAGCCAATCCAGCAACTACTGTCTTCCCTGAACCAACATCCCCTTGTAACAAACGATTCATGTGCCCATAGGACTTCATATCTGATAGTATTTCAGCCAAAGCCCCAGACTGAGCATCCGTTAAGACAAACGGCAATTGTCTTATTTGCATAGCCAATCTATCAGCATCATAAGCAATCTTCAAACCATTCGAAATATCACGATTGTTGGCTTTCAGCATTTGCAACTGTAATTGAAAATAAAATAATTCCTCAAACTTCATACGTCGCAAAGCTTGTCTATACTCTTCTAAATTTGTCGGAAAATGCATCGCAAAAACCGCCTCTCGGCGATTCATTAACCGATAGCGCTCTCTTAAAACTGATGGTAAATTCTCCTCTAATAAATGCAAATATCCCTGATCAATAGCTGTTTTAATTGCCTTAACCAAATTTACTTGCGAAATCCCCTGCGCCACATGATAGACAGGCTGCAGCTCATCTGATACTTGAGCCAAAACTTTCATTCCTGTCAAACTTGCCTTAGCCTTATCCCACTTTCCCCAAACTGCAATATCCTGCCCCAAAACAATCTTATCTGCTAAATAAGGCTGATTAAAAAACGAAACTGCTAAGACAACCTCACCCTGTTTCATTGAAAAACGGAGTCTATTTCTTTTGTAACCATAATACTGTACATTAGCTGGGGATACCACCTCCCCAACTACCACTGCCTTCTCACCATCCTGCAAATCATAAATAGACTTACTCTCAAAATCTTCATATCTAAATGGATAGTAAGTCAGCAAATCATTAATATTCTGAATGTTAATTTTTAAAAATTTTTCAGCCGATTTTGGACCAATCCCTGGCAAAACCGATAATTCATCACATAATCTTTTCATGTCTCTATTATATCAACAAACAATGAATAGACAAAGCAACAAGAAAAGAAAAGGAGCCAATTAAAGCCCATTTACCTCAAAAAACAAAAAAAAGAGACCTAAGCAGCCTCCCAATATAGTCCGTACGGGATTCGAACCCGTGTTACCGCCGTGAAAAGGCGGTGTCTTAACCCCTTGACCAACGGACCATATACTAAAGATTTCTCTTTACTCCGCCAACAGGGCTCGAACCTGTGACATCATGATTAACAGTCATGCGCTCTACCAACTGAGCTATGGCGGAATATGCTAAGCGACTACCGTATCTAACAGGGGGCAACCCCCAACTACTTCAGGCGTTCTAGGGCTTAACTGCTGTGTTCGGCATGGGTACAGGTGTATCTCCTAGGCTATCGTCACTTAACTACTGAGTC
>NZ_JAOTGB010000011.1:0-78629 GCF_044427425.1 Streptococcus sp. 2018WUSS126
TTCGCTCCATTATCAGAAGATCCAAGGGATATTGCACCAAGACTAGCTTTGTCAATGTAGAAGACAATATTCTCAATCGTGATTTTACAGCTACTGCCCCCAATCAGAAATGGTGTACAGATGTGACGTTTTTGAAGTACGGTATCGGCTGTAAAGCCTATTTGAGTGCGATTAAGGACCTTTACGACGGCTCAATTGTCGCTTATGTGGTTGGTCAGTTTAATGATAATGAATTGGTATTCGAAACACTTCGTAAAGCCCGAACAGCTAATCCTGAGGCGACACCATTGATTCACAGCGACCGAGGTTCACAATATACTTCGAAAGATTATTACCGTTTAACGACTCAGTATCAGATGACACGCTCTATGTCTCGTGTTGGTAAGTGTATTGACAACGCACCAATTGAGAGCTTCTTTGGGCACTTTAAGACGGAGTGCTATGATTTGAAGAAGTATAAGACTTTTGAGGAGCTGGTGTCAGATATTGATGCCTACATCTATTTTTATAATCATCAACGATTTCAAGAACGCAACAACGGCCTTGCCCCTCTTGAAATGAGGAACAAGGCCGTCGCCTAATCTTTTATTATTTCATTGTCCACTTGACAGGGAGCAGTTCAATACTCTCCTCTCGCGATTTTTTTATTCAAAATTATAAATCAAAGACTGGAATTGCTGGAAAAAGAGGTCTGGATAGCGTCGATTCTCTTTCATTTCCTCCATCAGACTTTGGAGGTCGGTCATGTTGTCAGTGATGATACCATCCACTTGTAGCAGCAACATCTTAGTCATACTCTCCTCATCATTTGGTGTCCAAGCATACACTGACTTACCGCGAATCCAAGACTTGGTCATAAAATTTTGATCCAGCGAGGTATACTCCATAGTATAGCCGTCAGCAACCGTCGTCGGATAGATAGAGTTGAACGGAAGAATAAAGAATGATACTAATTTCTCGCTATACTGCTTTATTTCAATAATGGTATGGTAGTCTAATGATTGCATTTGGTGCCCTTTGGCAATCAAACGTTGACCATATTTTTGTAAGAAATTACGGGTGAGGTTTGGTGAGTCTGCCTTGGTCACTTTAATTTCTACCAATAATTTTTGTCCTAGCTCATCCGCTTTTTCAAGATATTCATCAAAAGAAGGAACTGGAGCTGTCATGCCGTTTTCTGATGCAGTCATCCCTGTCAACTCTGCAAGAGTATAGTCATGTGTACCTCCGGGATTGCCCGTCAAAGCCAATAAATCCGTATCATGCATGACAATAAACTGACCATCCTTTGTCTCCTGAACATCCATCTCAATGTAGTCTGGTTTGAGCTGAGAAGTTTTCTCTAGGGCTTCAATAGAGTTCTGGACAGCATTGCCGTCATCGACACCTCGGTGAGAAATGGTAACCGGCAGAGTGTCAAAGGGAAAGTAGAGGGCAAGCGCTCCTTGGATACCAAACACCAGACCAGATACGAGCAAAATGGCTAGTCGAAGGTGATGACGGAGGCGTTTACGGCGGTAGATTGGGAGTTGTTTTCCTGTTAGGAGGCTGACAAATCCCATCATGAAGAGTGCGACTACTCCGTAGTAGGCTAATTTTAGAAGTGCGTAACAGACAACTGCCAGCCAGTAAGAAGTACTTGGTACAAAATGCTCTGCTAACAGTTGCACAAGATAGAATAGTCCTCCTACTCCTGTAAATAGGAGAACTGGAAAAGTGATCAACCAAATTAGACGGAACAATGAACCGATTTGCTTTCTGCCTCTGGTCTTCTCCCAAGAATAAGCGATAGACTCCTTCACACCCCTGTGTTCAAAATAAATGTTTGGCAGAGCGTACATGAAGCGTGCCGCAAGCCAGAAGAACAAGAGGAGGAAGACCAAAATCAATATTCCTAGCCAGACTGTATTGGATAGGTAATCTACGATAAATTGGGGCACTACGATTTTATTAAAATAATAGATATTTAATACTCGGCGTAAAAATGGGAGAAGAATAACTGAGTAAAAGAGCAGAAATAGAACCTTTGGTAGGCTACTGTGACGGATAATCGCCACCATACTATCTCGTACATCCCGTAAATAGTCGGGGAGGTGCTTGACTTTTTCATCCAACAGTTGCCAAACCCCTGTGAACAATAGAGCTAATTCTAGATAGGCAATGGCAATGTTGACAAAAAAGAGGAGAATAAACAAGCCTGTCACGAGCAGATTTTCAGCAAACACCGACAACAAATTCGTCGGTGAAAGGTAGGCATGCCCTGTCATAGCTAAGAGTCCCTCAGAAATCCATGAATTGAGCGGTATCCAAACAAATTCCATAAAGGTAAACAGGGTAAAAAAGAGCAAAAGGATTTTGTCTAAGTTGTAATATATTTTTTGAAATTCACGTTGTATCTTTTTCATGATTCTAGTGTCCCATATTCTAGCAAGAATTGCAAGCCTTCATCAAGGATGAAAGATTGAGAAAGTAATGGATGGAGTATAGAAAAAACCAAGTTCCTAAGTGGAGCTTGATTTTTTACATTTGATTTGCTTTCCTATTTCCAGGCGCGGGCTGAAACAGTCTCTTTCCAGACTGTTTCACTCCCCCAGACCTTTATTCGCTCTCTTGTTTCCAAGCTCATGATAAAAAGGTCCCCCGGACCTTTATTCGCTCTCTTGTTTTCAAGCTCATGATAAAAAGGTCCCCCGCCCCGGACCTTTTTATTTCCCAAACAAACGTGCAAAGAAGCCTTTAGCTTGTACTTCTTCTGCCTGTGCTTTAACTTCGTCCAATTCCAACTTGAGAACTTCCTTATCGGCCATAGCTTTTAGTGTCAATTGCTGTTGCTGATCTAACTGTTTATCCTTCTCAGCAATCTGCACATCTTTGACCTTGAGTTGTTCATCTTTTTCGGCAAGTTGCTTATCTTTGGCTTTTAATTGACTATATAAGCGGATAATTTCAGCATTTTTCTCGTCAACTAAAATTTCCATCAATTCACGATGCTTGACTTCATCGCTAATCGGCTCATCTTCAAAAATGGTTGTTTTGTAGATTTCCTCCAACTTAATCAAGCCAGCACGGTTTACAACGGTCACACCCTTGTCATTTTTATCTACAAATTCTTCAGGAAGTGATTTGACACGATTATTCATAGCCTGCCGGCTCACTCCTAAAATTTCAGCTAACTCACTGACTGTTTTTTCGATTCCCATAATATCCTCGGTACTTACATTTCTCATAGTTTGTATCATTAAAATATTACCACAGAACCCTATCCCTGTCAAATCTAGGGGAATTTTCTTACCAAGCATTAGTGGATAATCACAAACCTCAAAAGCATCTTATCTCAATGCAATGTTATGTAGAAACGAAATATACATTCTATCTAATAAAACCATTTCTAGCACTCACTTGCTTGAACCAATATCCAGATTTTTTGACGGTACGCTTCTGAGTTTGGAGGTCAAGCGAGACCAAACCGTATCGGTTTTTATAGGCATTTAACCAAGACCAGCAGTCAATAAAGGTCCAGACCATATAGCCCTTACAGTTCGCTCCTTCATCAATACCTCGATGGAGCTGAATCAAATGGTCTTCCATGAAGTTAATCCGATAGTCATCCTGAATCATGCCATTTTCTTCAAAAACATCCTCCCCTTCAACTCCCATGCCGTTCTCAGTTACCAACCATTCGATATTCCCATAGTTTTTCTGGATATTTTTGGCAATGTCGTACAGCCCTTCTTCATAAATTTCCCAGCCTCTATGAGGATTGATTTTCTTGTCAGGCTTATCATAAGGCTGGAAATATTGGGATAGGAAAGTAGCTTCTCCGTTCCATCCATCTTCTGAAGGAGCCTGCACGCGCAGGGGCTGGTAATAATTTACTCCCAGGAAGTCAACCCTATTTTCTTTGATAATAGTCAATTCCTCCTCTGTGGTTTCTGGACGTAAACCATGTTTTTCAAGAATGTCAACCAGTTCCCTCGGGTATTGCCCCAAAACAGATGGATCCAAAAAGCTTCTCGTTTGAAATAGCTCAGCAATCCGCGCTGCCTGTAAATCTTCTGGACTCTGACTTCTTGGATAGGCAGGAGTAAGATTAAGAACAATGGAAATTTTGTGGTCTGGGTGTAGTTGGTGACAGGCCCGAACAGCCAAAGAACTAGCCAGTTGAGTATGATACGCTACGATCACAGCTGCCTTTGCATCCACCTTGCAAGGATAATGATAGCTTCCTAGATAGCCACATTCTACTGGAACAATGGGTTCATTAAAGGTAATCCAATGATCCACCAGATCTCCAAAGAGGCTGAAACACTGGCGAGCATAAGCCTCATAGGCCCAGACAATCTCCTTATTTTCCCAGCCCCCTTTTTCCTGTAAGACATAAGGCAAATCGAAGTGATAAAGATTGACCAAAAGCTTTATCCCACGCTCTCGAATACCTGCAAATACAGCCCTATAAAACTCCACAGCTTGCGGATTGACCTCGCCTATCCCTTCCGGAATCAGACGTGACCACTGTATAGAGGTGCGAAAAATACTATGACCTGTTTCCACCAACAAATCCAAATCTGACTGGAAATGTTCATAGAAAGTCGATGTTTGTTCTGGTCCTATTTGCTGGTGAAAGAGCTCAGGTTCCTGATTGTACCAGTAATCCCAGTTATTCCACCCCTTCCCATCACCAGCTACGCTTCCCTCACTTTGAGGCCCTGAAGTGGAGGAGCCCCACAAAAAACCTGCTGGAAAACGATACTCTCTTTGCTCAGTTACCATTCTTCTACCTACTTTCTTTCATGCTACAGACGGAATTGTTAGAACCTGGATTCACAATGCAGCTTCCACAAAAATACTTTGCTTGTACATACAGGCTCTTGATAAAAACTAATTTCCCTTAGTCTAAGTATACTCCCCTATCCCGTCAATGGTCTTCCGCTATTTCAAGGAAAAACTCCACAAATCATAGCAAAGACTCAAACTACTTTCTTGATGAAAATATGATACAATAAAGGCATGAATACAGTAGATACCATTATTATCGGAGCAGGACCTGCTGGCATGATGGCCGCGATTTCTTCCAGCTTTTACGGCAAGAAGACCTTGCTCCTTGAAAAAAACAAGCGTTTGGGCAAGAAACTGTCTGGCACAGGTGGCGGACGCTGCAACGTGACCAACAACGGCACTTTGGAAGACCTGCTGGCTGGCATTCCTGGAAATGGCCGCTTTCTATACAGCGTCTTTTCTCAGTTTGACAACCACGACATTATGAATTTCTTTCAGGAAAATGGGGTCAAACTCAAGGTGGAGGACCACGGCCGTGTCTTTCCGACCACCGACCGTTCCCAGACCATTATCAAGTGCCTGGAGATGAAGATGCTGGAAAATGGCGTAGACATCCGTACAGGGACGGAGGTGGTTTCCGTCCGCAAGATTGACGACCTCTTCCATGTCAAGACTAGCGAGGAGACTTTTACAGCTCCCCAGCTGATTGTCACCACTGGCGGCAAGACCTATCCCTCCACTGGCTCGACTGGCTTTGGTCACGACATTGCCCGCCACTTTAAGCTAGAAGTCACGGAGATTGAGGCCGCTGAAAGCCCCGTTCTGACCGACTTCCCCCACAAGAAGCTCCAAGGCATTTCCCTGGACGATGTCACCCTGACCTACGGCAAGCATGTCATCACCCACGACCTGCTCTTTACCCACTTTGGCCTGTCGGGACCCGCTGCTCTTCGCTTGTCCAGTTTTGTCAAAGGCGGCGAAACCGCATTTCTCGATGCTCTGCCGACCCATTCTGAACAGGACTTGTTTGAACATTTAGAAGCTAACAGGGAAAAATCCGTTAAGAATGCCCTTGGTGAACTCATGCCAGATCGCCTAGCAGACTTTTTCGCTGAAGATTATGAGGGCAAGGTCAAACAAGTTTCTCAAAAAGACCTGGCTGAACTGGTTACCCTCCTCAAAGCCTTACCTGTCAAGATTACAGGTAAGATGTCCCTAGCCAAGTCCTTTGTGACCAAGGGTGGCGTTGACCTCAAAGAAATCAATCCCAAAACCTTGGAAAGCAAGAAAGTCCCAGGCCTCCACTTTGCAGGCGAGGTCCTGGACATCAACGCCCACACCGGCGGCTTTAACATTACCTACTGTCTTGCAACTGGCTGGGTGGCAGGAAGCTTGCATTACTAGTTTTTACATCAAGTTCAAGCAAAAATTTGCTTGAATTTTTTTGTTTATTATTGTATGATAATTCCATAACAATATAACAAAAGGAGATTGGCTATGCAACTGAAACTTTCTTCTATTTCTAAAAAATTTGACCACAAGATTATTCTGGAGGATGCCAGTTTTCAATTTGAACAAGGCAAGATTTACGGCTTGCTAGGACGGAACGGGGCTGGTAAGACAACCTTGTTTAACTGCATTGCCCGAAATCTGACCTTGGATAGTGGCTCGATTCAGTTTGTGAAAGGCGAAGAAACTCTGGACTACGATAATACGGATATCGGTTTTACCCAGACCTATCCGCAACTGCCTGCCTTTATGACCGCCTATGAATTTGTCCGATTCTATATGGACATTCACAAGGATAAACTCAAATCTCCTCGTAGTCCAGAAGAATGGCTAAACTTGGTCGGTATTGGAGAAGAAGACCAGCACCGTCTGCTCAAGGATTTTTCCCACGGTATGCAGAACAAGGTCCAGTTGCTCCTGTCTTTGATTGTCCAGCCACCTGTCCTGCTCTTAGATGAGCCGCTGACTTCCTTTGACCCTGTGGCTGCCCACGAGTTCAAACAACTAATTCGAGAAGCTAAGAAAGATTCCGTCATTATATTTTCCACCCATATCTTACAACTGGCTCAAGACCTCTGTGATGAGATTGTTTTGCTCCATCACCAAGAATTGCAAGCTGTTCCGAGTGACAAACTCCACGACCCTGACTTTGAACAGGAAGTGGTTGCCTTGCTGACAGCAGATTAGGAGAAACCTATGAAAACAATATTACGTTATTCTTGGTATCAGGAAAAATATAACCTCTATCGGTCAGTCAACGGATTTTTCTACTATCTACGGAAACTGCCACTTGTGGGAAAGAGCATTCCAGAAAGTATTTTCAAGTCTTACAGCTTTAAGTCTGGTTTCTTTTTGGTCCTGCACATCCTCTCCATCCCCAGTCGCTTTCTGATCAAGGGCTTCTGGTTGCTCTTTCATTTCTACCATGCTTCTTTCTGGATGAATATGCTAGTCAACGGGGAGCTGACCTTTTGGAAAATTCTCCCAAACACTTGGCTCCTTGGCTTTATGTTCTGGCTTTTGTTTGTCGGACTAAGCTATCGTTTGGGAAAGAGCTTAGACCCTGTTATCTCTAAAGCAGATCGAGAATTTATGCAGAATTTCAACCTGTCACAATCCAGCTTTCTTCAAAGCCAACTTTTTATCGAGCCTATCCTAACCACTATTTACTACCTGCCAGCCTTAACCATTTTTTGCATGATAACCAAGGAGTGGTTAGTTTTTCCCATTGGTTTGATGACAGTGCTGGCAGGTCATCTAGCTGGCCATGCCCTCAATCGTCTGCTCTTTGAACGTCGTATCTTTTCCCGTCGCAATTTGTGGCATTCTTGGCTATGGCTCATGATTATTTTTGTTTTATATGTTCTAGCTATCGTCTTCCGTAATAAGCTCTCACTAGAAATGCTCGTCCCTATCCTACTTATCCAACCCCTTTTGATTTGGTGGGGCTATAGCTACTTGAAGCAACAAACCAACCACCTAGACTATCTTTCCTACTGTATGGACGAGTCCTTGCAAATGGATAAGAAGATTTTTGAGATGACCAAGGGCAATGAATATACTCGCCAGGGTTTGCAGATGCAGGCAGAGCTCAGCACAGAAAAGGGAAAAGACCTGTCCCACCTGTCTGGCATGACCTACCTAAACGCTCTGCTATTTGACCGCTACAAAAAAATCCTCTATAAGAAGGTGCGGAACTGGGTCTTGGCAGTAGGGGTGATTCTGGCAGCCCTGGAGGGGATTCGTTACTTTTTAGAGCCGTTTACCTTTACGGAAGCCTACTTGCTCCAATTCCTACCGCTTTCCTTCATGATTATGTATGTAGCTTCGTCGGGCAAGGTGGTCGCTCAAATGGTCTTTGTCAACTGCGATATTTCCATGCTTCACTATCCCTTCTATCGAGAAGCTAAGACTATTATCGCTGGTTTTAACTACCGATTTTTGCAAACCTGCAAGCTCAATCTCATCTTTGCGACCAGCCTCTTTTTGGCTATCATGGTGCTGGGGCGGTTTGCTTTCAGCTTGGAAACCATTCTTCTGACCGCACTGCTCCTGCTGAGTTTGACAGCCCTCTTTTCCTTCCACGATCTCTTTATCTACTATATCCTCCAGCCTTTTACCAATGACATGGATGTGGTCAATCCTGTCTATAAATTTCTCAGTGGTGCTCTCTACTGGGTGGCCTATCTCAACACCCGAATCAATGTAGGCAGCCACACCTATATCCTGCTGGTTTCTCTGGCCATGATTGCCTATGTTAGCATCGGTTACTGGATTTTATTGAAAAAAGCTCCGCAGACTTTTAGATTGAAAGCATAAAAACAGCCTCTCGCAAGAGAAGGCTGTTTTTTAGGTATAACGAGCATGTCGTATCAAAAAAATCCAAAGTCGAATGACTTTGGATTTTGGGGTTTCGATAGATAATAACTGATACCTACCAATCATAGTGAAGGAATTTCCTTGATATGAAAGAGTATCATACTACTATCTTCTAGGAAAATTGCGGCTTCCAAAAGAGTTCTGAGGAAGAGCTTATCTTAAGCTTCTTCGTCTCTTCTTCTCTTTGCTGCAAGAAGTGCTAATCCGAGTCCAAGAGCTACTAATCCGAGTGAAGTTGCTGAATTTGCTTCCTCACCAGTATTCGGTAATTGCTTAGCTTTCTTCTCAACATTATTAGCATTTGTAGTAACTGATTTAACTTTCACTCCTGCTGCAGAATTATTTTCGTCTACTGCCACAACTTCAGCTTCTGCTGAATCAGAACTATTTCCAACCTCGTCTTTAGAGTATGCTGTAACAACTGTACCTGGCTTAATAACAGAACCTGGAACGATTACTTGCCCAGTCACAGGGTCCACAATCACCACTGTATTACTTGCTGTCCATAAACCATCCGTACCTTTCGTAACAACTACAGTTTGCGGCTTACCATTGTTATCTACGTATGAAACAACAATCTCAACAGCTTTTTCAGACGGTACAATCACAATATTACCTTTGCCATCATTTGCGACCGTAGGAGCAGTTTTATCTGCCTGCTTCACAACTTCTACTGGTGATAGCAAATCAATAGTTCCATCTGGATATTTAATTGTCACTGAAGCATCCTTAGAAACATTAATCTCTGTTCCTTCTGGGAGGTTATTGTTCTCTTTAAGGAATGCCTTGATACGAGCAATTTCTTTTTCAGTCAAGTTATTTGGATCAACCACTGGTGTTACTTTCGCAGCTGGTTTAATTAGAGCTGCCATTGGAAGTTTGATTTTTTCCAACTCTTGATGAGTTCTAACACCATTGATTAAAGCAATCACTTCGTCAACAGCTTTATCAATTTCAGATTTAGCTGATTCCTTCTCTGCATCTGTCAAGTTCGGATTGGAGTCAATGGCTGACTTAGCGGATTCTGCTTCTTTACCAATCTTGTTCTTAGCATCTTGTTTCGCTGCATCAAGAACGTCTTTGGCGATTGCGCCTACGCCTTTATCCTCGGCTGACTGTGCTTCGGATGGACTTGTTGAAGCATCAATTGCTTCTGTCGCAGCTTGAGCATCTGCATCTACCGCTTTCTTAGAAACTTCCTTCTCTGCATCTGTCAGGTTCGGATTGGCATCAATTGCTTCTTTAGCTGCATCAACTTCTTTGGCAATCTTGTTCTTAGCATCTTGTTTCGCTGCGTCAAGAACATCTTTGGCGATTGCGCCTACGCCTTTATCCTCTGCCGATTGCGCTTCGACTGGACTTGTTGAAGCATCAATTGCATCTGTCGCAACTTTAGCATCAGCATCTACCGCCTTCTTAGAAGCTTCCTTCTCTGCATCTGTCAGGTTCGGATTGGCATCAATTGCTTCTTTAGCTGCATCAACTTCTTTGGCAATCTTGTTCTTAGCATCTTGTTTCGCTGCATCAAGAACATCTGTAGCAATAGCTGAGACGCCTTTATCTTCCTCGGCTTGAACTGCATCTGGAGTTGATGCCTTAGCAATTGCGTCTGTCGCAGCTTGAGCATCTGCATCTACCGCTTTCTTAGCTGATTCCTTCTCTGCATCTGTCAAGTTTGGATTGGAGTCAATTGCTGACTTAGCGGCGTCAACTTCTTTAGCAATCTTGTTCTTAGCGTCTTGTTTCGCTGCATCAAGAACATCTGTAGCGATAGCTGAGACGCCTTTATCTTCCTCGGCTTGAACTGCATCTGGAGTTGATGCCTTAGCAATTGCATCTGTCGCAACTTGGGCAGCTGTATCTACCGCTTTCTTAGCAGCTTCTTTCTCTGCATCCGATAAGTTCGGATTGGCATCAATTGCTTCTTTAGCTGCATCAACTTTTTTGGCAATCTTGTTCTTAGCATCTTGTTTAGCGGCTTCAAGCTCACCATCTTTCACAAGTGAAGTCAACTCATCAATCGCAGCCTTATCTGCAATTTTCTGTGTTTCTTTAGCTTTTTCAAGATCTGCTAGGGCTTGTGTTTTTTCTGCTTCTTGTGTAGCCTTAGTTGCATTGTCATGAATGGTTTCTAAAGTTTTTGTCACAACGTCAGTTAGCTTTTTAATTTCGGCTTGCTTATCTTCATCTGACAAGTTTGGATCTTCCTTGATAGCTTTGAGCGTATCTTCTGCAAGCTTCTCTACTATTCTAGTTGCTTCTTCTTCTTCCGTTCGGATTGCTTCCTTAGCTAATTCTTTATCCTTAGCCAATTCAACTGCATCTCTAGCTTCTTTACCTGTATCTGTCAAGCTCTTTTCGCCAGCAAGTGTAGCCGCTTTCGCATCTTCTGCAGTAATAGCTTTATGAATTTCATTTGTTGCTACCCTAGCAGCTTCTTCAAGAGCTGCTTTTCCTTTATCTACAGCATCTTGAAGAGCCTCCTTAGCAATTGCTTTCTCCGCATCAGTCATAGTTGACGCATCAATGGCTTTTTCTGCTTCTGCTTGCTTATCTTTGAGTTTTTTGATTTCATCTGCCAACTTAGCAGCAATAGCACCTTTAGCATCTGCCTTAGCAGTAATCAAATTGATAGCTGCTACACCTTTGTCCTCTTCTACTTGAACCGCCCCTGGAGTTGACGCTTTATCAATTGCGTCTGTTGCTACCTTAGCTGCCTCTTCTACTGCATTCTTAGCTGATTCCTTCTCTTGTGGAGTCAAGTTTGGATTAGCGTCAATAGCTGACTTAGCAACGTCAACTTCTTTAGCAATCTTGTTCTTAGCGTCTTGTTTCGCTGCGTCAAGAACATCTTTGGCGATAGCACCTACGCCTTTATCTTCCTCGGCTTGAACTGCATCTGGAGTTGATGCCTTAGCAATAGCATCTGTCGCAGCTTGGGCATCAGCATCTACCACTTTCTTAGCTGATTCTTTCTCTGCGTCTGTCAAGTTTGGATTAGCGTCAATGGCTGACTTAGCGGCGTCGGATTCTTTAGCAATCTTGTTCTTAGCATCTTGTTTAGCTGCATCAAGAACATCTTTAGCAATGGCTGCAACACCTGCATCCTCTTCTTTTTGAACATCTGCTGGGCTGGTTGCAGCTGAAATAGCGTCGTTAGCTTTGGCTACTTCTGCATCTACCGCATCGGTGAAGGTTTTCTTCTCTGCATCTGTCAGGTTCGGATTGGAGTCAATAGCTTCTTTAGCAACTGCTGCATCTTTAGCAATCTTGTTCTTAGCATCTTGTTTCGCTGCGTCAAGAACATCTGTAGCGATGGCTGACACGCCTTTATCTTCCTCAGATTGAACTGCATCTGGAGTTGATGCCTTATCAATTGCATCTGTTGCAGTTTGGGCAGCTGTATCTACTGCTTTCTTAGCAGCTTCCTTAGCTTCATCTGACAAGTTCGGATTGGAGTCAATAGCTTCTTTAGCGGCTACTGCATCTTTAGCAATCTTGTTCTTAGCATCTTGTTTCGCTGCGTCAAGAACATCTTTAGCAAGTGCAGCTACACCTTTATCCATTTCTGTCTGAACTGCGTCTGGGGTTGTAGCTTCATTAATTGCAGTTTTAGCCTTGTCAAGATTTTTTTGAACATCTTCAAGTGCTTTGTCTACTTGTTCTTCAGTCAAGTTTGGATTTTTTGCAATATCCTCTTTAGCTCTAGCTGCATCTTTCTCGAGCTGATTTAAAACATCTCGTTTAGTAACTTCAAGCTCACCATCTTTCACAAGTAAATTCAACTCATCAATCGCAGCCTTATCTGCAATTTTCTGTGTTTCTTTAGCTTTTTCAAGATCTGCTAGGGCTTGAGCTTTTTCTGCTTCTTGCGTAGCCTTATCTGCATTGTCACGAATGGTTTCTAAAGTTTTTGTCACAGCGTCAGTTAGCTTTTTAATTTCAGCTTCCTTAGCTTCATCTGACAAGTTTGGATCTTCCTTGATAGCTTTGAGCGTATCTTCTGCAAGCTTCTCTACTATTTTAGTAGCTTCTTCTTTTTCTGTTCGGATTGCTTCCTTAGCTAATTCTTTATCCTTAGCCAATTCAACTGCATCTCTAGCTTCTTTACCTGTGTCTGTCAAGCTCTTTTCGCCAGCAAGTTCCGCCGCTTTCGCTTTTTCTGTAGTAGTAGCTTCATGAATCTTATTTGTTGCTACCCTAGCTGCATCTTTAAGATCTGCTTTTCCTTTATCTACAACATCTTGAAGAGCCTTCTTAGCGATTGCTTTCTCCTCATTAGTCATAGTTGACGCATCGATGGCTTTTTCTGCTTCTGCTTGCTTATCTTTGAGCTTTTTGATTTCATCTGCCAACTTAGCAGCAACGGCACCTTTAGCATCTGCCTTGGCAGTAATCAAATTGATAGCTGCTACACCTTTGTGCTCTTCTGCTTGAACTGCATTTGGAGTTGACGCTTTATCAATTGCGTCTGTTGCTACTTTAGCCGCCTCTTCCACTGCATTCTTAGCTGATTCCTTCTCATCTGGAGTCAAGTTTTGATTGTCGTCAATCGCTTTCTTAGCTGATTCTGCTTCTTTGGCAATCTTGTTCTTAGCATCTTTCTGAGTAGCTTTAAACTCTTCTGCATCAATAGCCTTCACTCCATTACTTGTCGCTGTGTCAACTTCGGCTGGAGTTGACGCCTTATCAATAGCGTCTGTCGCCACCTTAACCGCGTCTTCTACTGCCTTCTTAGCTACATCTTTCTCTTCTGGAGTCAGATTCGGATTGGCTTCAATGCCTTTCTTCGCATCGTCTGCTGCTGCTTGAAGTTCTACTTTGGCAAGATCTTTGTCAGCTTTATCCTCCACTGCTTGAACTTTTTCTGGGGTAGGTTGCGATAAAATGTCAGATTCGGCGTTATTAACAAGCTCATCTACCTTAGCAATAGCTTTTGCTTTCTCTTCCGGAGTTAAGTTTGGATTAGCATCAATAGCTGCCTTAGTTTCTTCGCTATCTTTTTCAAGCTTATTCAAAGCATCAAGTTGGGCTGCGTTAATAACATCTTCATTGTATGCAATTTCCGCTTTGTCAATTGCCGCCGTAATTTCTTCAGTATCTTCAGCATTATTGATCTCCTCAATTGCAGTTTCTTTAGTTGCGTTAATGTCGTCAAAGTGCGCCTGTTTATCATCGTCTGACAGATTTGGATTATTGTTAACTTTTTCCAACGCTTCGAATGCTTTGTTTTCAACTTCTGCTTTAGCTCGCTCTTGTTCCTTCGTCCAATCAATAGATTTTTCGCCTACTGCTTCTGCATTGTCCAGACCAATCTCACCATTAGTCTTAGCGTCATTGATTTCTGAAACAGTCGTAGCTTTATCAATTTTTTCTTTAGCTTCTATCGCCTTGTTGTCTAAGTCTTTCAAAGCATCCCCAGCAACGGCAGTAACAGCAGCCTTAGCAGCCTGTTTCTGTTCTTCTCTCAAAGAAATGTTATTATCAATTTCAGCAATTGCTACATCCCGTTTTGCTTCGAGCTCTTTGATTACCTCAGCCAACTTATCGTCAATCGCCTTTTTAGCTTCTATCTGAGCCAAATCTTTTTGATTAACCTTGAACGACACATTCACTGTATCCGTCGAATTATCTGGATAAGCCACAGTTACTGGAACAGTAATATCAACTTCTTGACCAGCAGGGGCTTTAACAGAGACTTCACCTGTCTCACTTACTGAAATTTCATAACCAAGTGCTTGTTTTTCAGATAAGAATTTTTGCTCCACTGCATAAGCCGTACCTGCAGGTGCTGTTGTCGCTACGTTTGTCTTCTGACCATCAACCACTTCCTCTTTTGTGAAGGTGATTGGTTGTGTCGCTACTGTACCACTTCCTGGTACCAAGCTAGTATTCTCGTCAGCTTTAGCTGTCAAGACATCTGAATATTTAGGAATGATAACCTTGACTGTCACATCCTTGTATACATTTGATGCTGTTACAACACGAACTTTTACATCATATTCGCCTGGATCAATTGGAACTTTTTGATCTGGTGCTAAATCCATGCTATACATAGATGTTGGATTTGTAATTTTTTTATGAGGTGTGCCGTAGTTAACAGTTACTTTAGCAAGAATTTCTTCCTTAGTCGGTATTTCACCAGCTTGTTTTGTCACAGAACCAGTAACATTTGTATCCATTACATGGATAACTTGGCGGTTGTCTTCTCCGCCTGACACGTTTGGATAAGTAATAACCAAGTTACCCTTGGCATCTGTAACACCAAACGAGCGTGTATAGTAGCCAATTGCATCAACTGCCGGTGTTCCAGTTACATATCCTTCTACCTTATTTGTGCTTGTAACCGCTTCTGGCGTAATTGTCACACCTTTCAAGTCACTTCTTTGATTGTTAGGAGTTTGGTAGTAGTCAATAGCTTGAACACCGTCTTTATCTTCAACCGTTACCACCTTAACCTTGTTAGTTCCATCGACCGTTTGGATAGGTGAATTGTTAAAGACAAATAAATCTTCTTTTGACACCTCTTTCGTACGTGTATCGTTTACTGGTACCCAGTTATAGATTGTCTGACCGTATTGGTTAGTTGTCTTAACTTTAATTTCGTAGTTTCCACCTGCTGGTAGTGTGTTCAGAGTATCAGCTGAAAGGTTTTGAACATCGTTAGTACCAGTTAATCGATAACCTACAATAGTACGTGTATACTCAGTTTCTGGAACAGTGAGTGACTGATTTGTAGTAGAATAACCACTTGTTGTATCAATTTTCAACTTACTAAAAATATTCGTCGCTGTCAAATCCGACTCTTGCCCAACTATCAAATCTGCATTATCAGCTCGTTTATCTGTATAAGCAATAACATAAAATGGGTTGCTATATGACACGTTACCTACTGCATCTGTGAGTTCAATAATGCGCGAAAAGAGCCCACCTGGATTGTAAGGGAATACTCCTACTAGACGCCCTTGTTCATTTAGAAGAAGTTCATTAGTATTTTCTCTACCTAGGTTCTTAGTTTCAGCAGTTTCATTATCGTTTTTAACTGTCGCCTGTGGATTACCTGCTATGTAATTTTGAAAGTTTGCTGGAACTTTATATTTAATAGTTACTGCATCATTTTCTGGATCTGTAATAGGGAACGAGACTGTAGCATTAGATGGATTAAAGTCTGGTGCTCCAGTACCTTTAGTAGATTCTGTCTCAGTAGTTCCTGAAACATTACCAAAAACATGTAGAACTTCAAATTGTTTAGCATCGTTATTTTTGGCAGGTAATCCTGCATTACTACCAATTGTAGGGATGGTTGCAGGTGCATTTGTTACACTAGCATTCAGCGCCTCCGGCAAGATTTCAGCTGCACGGTTTTCTCCGTCTGCGCGAACTGCTTCGATTGGTTCCTTGGGTTCTTCTTCCGTTTTAGTCTCATTTCCAAGGTCTTGGTTAGCTGGTGCTACAGCTGCCTCTGCTTCTGTCACTGTGTTAGCATGAACAACTGGGCTGTTTGCGATTGCTCCTCCCAAAATAACGTTTGCAATGACTGCCGAAGCTAGACCAAAGCTAAATTTACGAAAAGAAAAACGTTGTTCTTTTCTGAACATATCTTTATAAGACATGATATCCTCCTATATTTTACTGGCGAATGCCATCATTTCTGGTTCCTGTAACACCATGTACAAAAACACACCTCCTGCTTTAAAAACTTAGCAGAAGGATACCCAGTAGATTATTTATTTTAAAGTAGACAGAATATTTTCATCCAGAGTATATAAAATTTCTACTTGAATACCGTCACCATTATACTCCTTATGCCTCAAAGATACAAGAAAAAATCTGTTATTTTTGAGTTTTTTTTTGAAAAATTTACTGAAAATCTATCATATTTATATAAAGGAAAACAAATATCGTGTAAACAGCCTACTTAAAAAGATAATTTAATTACATTTTAAACAAACCATGACTAGTTTTGAGTTGTTCAAAGGCACTAAAAAACGAGCGACAAAAAGCCCTGCGACACTGCGATTTACTTCTCAAAAATTGTTTGAAATAGGAAATAATGTCTTTCCCACTCACATTTCTCTTACCAGATCTCCAAAATCGCTTGCCAGACCAGTGTCAACACAGTCACTCCCAGCCAGCAAACTAGTCCGACCAGGAGAGCCGCTTTGCCATTTTTCACCAAGGCAAACACATTTGTCCGCAAACCAATCGCCACCATAGCCATACAAATGAAAAATTTAGAGAGGGACTTCAACGGAGCAAACCAATCTGCCCCTATACCAAATCCACCCGCTATCGTTGTGATTAGACTAGCTAAGATAAAATACAAGATAAAGGTCGGAAAACCTGTCAGGAGGGACTTCTTATCTGCCTTGAGACCCTTTCCTCGGGTTTGCCAAATTGCTAAGACTGTTGTAATCGGGATAATGGCTAAAGTTCGTGTTAACTTAACCGTCACTGCTGTATCTAAGGTCTGACTGCCTAGACCATATAAGCTATCCCAGGTCGAAGCCGCTGCTGTCACAGAGGAAGTGTCATTGACCGCCGTTCCGGCGAACATCCCAAAGGCCTGACCCGAATCTGTCGAAAACCCAAGCCAGGTTGCCAGGGTCGGAAAGACCAAAGCTGCCAAGACATTAAAAAGAAAGATGACCGAGATAGCTTGTGCCACATCCTCATCATCTGCCTGAATAATGGGAGCTGTCGCCGCAATGGCTGACCCTCCACAGATAGAGGTCCCAACGCCAATCAAGGTCGCCAGAGGAGATGAAATCGGCAACCATTTCCACATCAAAAATGCCAAAAACAAAGCGAAACTGATGGTTGAAAGAATAATTGGAAGAGACTGACGACCCACTGCCAAGACCGCTGATAAGTTTAATCCAAAACCCAAACAAATCACCGCATACTGCAAAATCTTCTTAGAGGTAAAGGTCAAGCCTGGCTGAAATGCATTTTTACTTGAAAAATAGGGATACAGGCTCAGCCCGATTAGAAGGGCAAAAACAGGTCCACCTACAAGTGGAAATAAATGACCTAACCACTGACCCGCCAAAGCCAAAAAGAAACAAAGTCCTACACCTTTGGCATTTTCCTTTACCATAAAAACCTCCTAAAATATCAAACGTAATACCGCGGTTGTAACAACGCCAACCAAGACTGCTAAAAGGATATTTTTTGTTTTCAAAACCACAAAAAATGTCGGAAGAATAGCCAAGCTTTCCACAGGGAGAAAACTTGGCAAGGAGCCAACTTTCTCATCCATAATACTGGAGAGGGTCAATGCAAAAATGATAGTGATTGGCAAAAAGCTGAGGAATTTCACCAACTTTGGAGGGAGAGATTTATTTTGCGTCAGTACAAAAGGTAGGACACGTGGCACCCAAGTCACCAGCGCCGCCATCAGAATAATCAGTAAAATGTTAGTTTTTATCATCAATCATCACCCCCACAAAGCAACCTAAGAGTGTCGACAAGAGCACCGCCACATAGGACGACACCATCATAGACAGACCGATATAGGCCAGACCGACTGCCAGCAGAATCAAGCCAATTTTTTTCAGCGGAATGGTCCGAACCATAGCCTCTAACTGACCTGCAAAAATACCGACAAACATGGCAACCAAGGCAAAGTCCAAGCCAAACTGCTCAGGATTTGGAATGAGACCACCAATCAGATTACCGAGAGTCGTGAATGTAACCCAAGAGGCGTAGCTTGCAAAATTATTTCCGTACATCCATTCTGGAGTAATGGTATGATGCTCAATCTGCTTACGCAAAAGAACTGCATAGGATTCATCCGTCACAAAGGATCCTATCAAGATATTCGATCCTAAACGATTTCCTTGAAAAATAGTTGTCGCATGCAAGCACATCAGAAAATTACGCAGGTTGACAAAGAAAACGGTTACTGCAATGGATAACAAAGGCGCGCCTGCAAAAATCATGGCACACATGACAAATTGAGCACTCCCGGCATAGATTAATAGGCTCATCAGCCCCATCTCCACAGTAGAAATGCCCGAATTGACCGATACGACTCCGCAGGCTAGACCAATACTGGCATAGCCTAATACAGTGGGAATGGCATCGCGCATCCCTTCACGAAAAGCATATTTCTTCATTCATTATCTCCCTTCCCCTCACTAATTGATTGAAGAATTATTCTCTCATTTTCTCACATTGCAACTCGTTTTTCAAGAATTCTTATATCTAATACTCAATGAAAATCAAAAGTAGCCTAGGAAACGAAGCCGAAGATAGAACTGGAGTTCATCAAGGCAAGTTGATAACGGATAATTTTGATTTTCGAAGGGTATAAGTAGAGGTCTTGCCCTTATTGATGTACTTTCTGCATAAAATAGACCCAGCCGATAGCTGGGCCTATGGATAGGGAGGCTACTGTTGTTTCTGGAGGAGCATCAAATAAGAAGTAAAGTCTTTATTGTCTCCAACATGGTCTCCTTGTCGAATCGACAAACCTGTATGCATTAATTGGCTACCAGTATAAACTTCTCCATCAAGGTGATAGACCGCATCTTCTTCCAACCCACGCAAGCGTAAGCGTTGATAGGAAAGATTAGCAGTTGTTAACCGACGATAATAGCCCACGATGACTTGTTGACCATCCGAGGATTGGACCTGCCAAGCCGTTATTTCTCCATCGAATGGACTTTTCAGACGAGTAAAGATACCGTGTTGGAAAATCTCACGGTGAGCCTTGTAAAAGGCAATCTGTTCTTTCATCTCTTCCAACTCTTCTTGGCTACACTCAAACAAATCCAATTCATAACCAAAACTTCCAAAGAATGCAACATTGGCACGTGTGTTTAGCGGAGTAGCTCGCCCCAACTGCTGATTTGGACTAGCTGACACATGGCACCCCATACTGTTCAAAGGATAGACCATGCTCGTTCCATATTGGATTTTCAAGCGTTCCATGGCGTCCGTATCATCACTAACCCATGTTTGAGGTGCATAGTAGAGCATTCCTGGGTCAAATCTAGCTCCACCACTTGAACAAGATTCAAACAGAACCGTCGGAAAAGCTGCTATCAGGCTATCATATAAACGGTAGAGATTGAGAATATAGCGATGGAAGGTCTCACCTTGCCGCTCCGCCTCCCGTGTACATGTAAAGACCTCTGTCATATAGCGATTCATATCCCACTTGATATAATCAATATCATGCTCAGCCAACAGCCGGTGGAGTTGGTCATGAATATTTTGATAAACATCCTCCCTCGACAAATCCAAAGTATATTGGTGGCGTCCGTGCGATTGACTATGCTGAGGATGATGGAAAATCCAATCTGGATGCGCTCGGTATAAATCACTGTCTTTATTGACCATTTCTGGTTCAATCCAAAGTCCAAATTTCATTCCCATAGCATGAACTTGGTCAATAATCCCTGTTAAGCCACTTGGTAATTTCTCTCGGTTGACCGTCCAATCTCCCAAGCCTGCTCGGTCATGGTTTCGCTTGCCAAACCAACCATCATCCATGACAAAGAGTTCAACACCAAGACCTGCAGCCTCTTTGGCCAAGGAAAGAATTTTTTCCTCATCAAAATCAAAACTCATGGCTTCCCAGTTATTCAAGAGAACAGGCCGTTCTCTATCACGCCAATAGCCACGCACCAGATGTTTTTGGAAGAGGCGGTGATAGGTTTGGCTCATGCCATTCAAACCATGCTCGCTATAAACCATAACGACCTCAGGCGTCTGGAACTCTTCTCCCTTATCTAATGTCCAAGAAAAACGTTCAGGATGGATTCCCATACTCACTCTCGTCTTTTGGAAAGAACTCACATCCACCTGCGCCAAAAAGTTTCCGCTATAGACGAGCGAGAAGCCCAGTACTTCTCCCTGATGCTCATCCGCATTTGGTCGTTTCAAAGCCATGAAGGGATTGTGCTCCGCACTACTAGCCCCTTTGAGACTGTAAATAGACTGACAACCTTGATGAAGAGGCGATAATTGCAGATGCCGCTCGCGTCCCCAAGCTCCATCCAAATGCAACCACTCATAGTCCATATCAGGCAGACAAAGTGTCATACTCAAGGCACGGTTCAAACAGACAGATTTTTCTCCGAGTTGTTCAAAACGAGCAGAGCGAGTCACCGCTGGATAATCTCGAAAAATCGTATAAGACAAGACCAGGCGGGTCTGCGACTCTTCATCCAACAAATAAATATCCAAACTATCTGCCTGTCCCTCCTCATCCAGATAGAGATGAGGAAGACCCTTTAAAGCCGATCGCCCAGCATAAATCGCATGACCTTGATAAACAAAGTGCGATAGGCTACTGCCGTCCTTCTGAACCAACTCAAAGGTCGGAGAAAAATAGTCCGTTGTACCATAACAAGCAAATTCAGGATTGGCATATTGGAGTGAGAAGAAACGGTCATCGTCTTCTACAAAGGAAGTCAAAGCACGATACTCATCTTCACGCACATACTGATAGGAAGCTGTTTCTGTTACACGCTTTCCATAATACAAACTACCAATATGACCATTAGGCAAGACCGTCAACACATAGCTAATAAACTCATTGTAAAGATGGAATTCCTTTGTCTTTTCATGAAAGATAATTCCCATTGTAGCCTCCTATAATTTTCCACCAGATGTCGCAATCCCTTGGATAAACTGTTTCTGGAATATCACATAAAGTACCAACATCGGCCAAATAGCCAAAACACTTGCAGCCATGAGCTGAGGATAGTTAACAGCGTAAGCTCCCTGGATCTTAGAAAGTGCGCTAGACAGGGTAGCCTTGTCCGCTTCTGAGTTGATAATCAATGGCCACAACAAATCCTTGAAAGCAAACAAAGCCGTAAAAATCGCTAAGGCAATCAAGCCAGACTTGGCCAAAGGCAACATGACCTTAAAGAAGGTCTGCCCAATATTACAACCATCCAATTTTGCAGATTCCTCCAATTCTTTTGGAAGACCCATGAAAAATTGACGGAGTAAGAATGTACCAAAGGCACTGACAATTCCTGGAAATACCAGAGCAAAAATCGTATTGCGCATACCAAGTTGGTCAATCATCAAATACTGAGGAATGACGAATAACTGAGGTGGCACCATCATTTGAAAGAGGACCAGACCAAACAAGAAATTCCGCCCAGGAAATTCCAAGCGAGCAAAGGCATAAGCTGCCATAGCTGAGAACATAACCGAGCTAAAGATACGCCATAACATCATCAAAATGGTGTTCAAATAGAGTATCGGAAAATTATTAGTTCGAATAGCCTCTTTATAATTGCTCACCATCCAGTTACTTGGTAAAAAGTGGAAAGGATTCATCTGAGTGGATTCGGTTACCGTTTTAAAAGACGTCAACACCATCCAAACAAATGGGATCAGCATGCCCAATGCCACTAAAATCAAGAAGGCATGCATCCAGATTGTTGATTTAAAAGCTGATTGTTTCACATGAACCTCCTTAACGGTAATGCACCCATTTTTTCTGTACCTTCATCTGAACGAAAGTAATGACAAGAATAATTAATAACAACAACATGACAATGGTGGAGCCATAGCCCTTATCTGAATATTTAAAGGAATTATTGTAAAACAGATAAACCAGAGATACTGTCTTATCATAGGCAGGACTACGAACATCCTCCATCATATAGATAACATCAAAGACTTGCATGGATTGAATGACACTGGTCACCACAACAAAGAACAGGGTTGGTGAAACCAATGGCAGGGTAATGGAGAAAAATTGCTTGGCTGGACTAGCTCCATCAATACGAGCTGCCTCATAAAAATCCGTTGGAATTTCCTGCAAACCAGCTAAAATTAAAATCATACTATAGCCAACCGTACTCCAAATTCCAATCAAAGCGATTGAGTATAGAGCAATCTTTGGGTCTTCAATCCAGTTCACAGCACCCAGTCCCAAACGACGCAAGATATAGTTAATCAAGCCGAAGTCCGTATTGTAGAGCCATTTCCAAACCATGGTCACTGCGGCTGGTGCTGCCACCATAGGCAAGAAGAAAATGGTTCGATAAATATGCTTACCTTTAATCTTAGAATTAAGCAAAACTGCAAGCAACATGGCCAAGGCAACGGTAGCGGGAACAACTAGAATCGTGTACTTCAAGGTATTCCATGTCGCCTGCCACACTTGCGCATCCCCTAACATTCGTTGGTAATTTGCCAAGCCGACAAAAATATCGCCTTTACCGAAATCTCCACTCTTATGGAAACTCATCTTCATGGTTTGGAAAATAGGAATAATATTGAGCACGATTAATCCAATAATGGTCGGTGCTACCATTCCCCATCCCCAAATTGCCTCATTTAAACTTCCTTTTTTTCGGAACATCTTATCCCCATCCTTCTTCATTTAATAAGAAGGTCCGGGGAAGAATCAACTTCCCAAGACCTCCTACCTATTTTTCAGTTGCTAATTCAGCATTCATCATATCAGCTGTTTCTTTGGCAGCTTCTTCAGTTGCTTTTTCTCCAAGATAAGCAGGTTTCAATAGCTCATAAGCCTTATCTTCCCACTTGATGGTTGTTTGTGAATATGGACGAATCTGTGCATAATCCACCATGTCAACATAATTCTTGATAGTAAAGTTTTTGTTTGAATCTACCCAAGTATCTGCCGCGCCTTTATAAGCCGAGATTGCCACACCAAGTGTTGCCTGCATTTCTTGTGCCTCTTTTGAGCTGAGGTACTCAACCCATTTCCAAGCAGCATCTGGATGTTTAGTAGTAGCAGCAATGGCATGACCCAATCCATTAAAGATGGTTGCACGAGTTCCATCTGGACCTTTTGGCAAGACAGCCACATCAGCATTTTCACGAATGTAGTCATTAGCAGTGAAACCAGATAAATTCCAAGAACCGAAGACGCTCATAGCCACTTGACCGTTTTGGAATGCTTCGGCCCGCTCTTTATCTACTGTAATAGCCGGTGAAATTTTTTCTTTGACAAAGCTAAAGTAGTAATCCAAAGCCTCAATGGTCTTAGGATCAGCATAGCCTGATTTCAAATCATCAGTAATAACCTTACCACCATTTTGATAGATAAAGTTGTAGTAGCCCTCTTGGTTACTCAAACCAGCACCGAAACCATACTGACTACCATCTGGCTTGGTCAATTTCTTCGCCACTTCTTTCAACTTATTCCAATCCCAAGTATCGTCTGGGTATGGAATACCTGCTTCGTCAAATAATTTTTTATTGTACCAAAGACCGATTGTATCGAAATCTTTTGGAATAGCGTACTGCTTACCATTTATATTGTAGATTTCATTCAAACCATCTGGGAAATTGGCTAGTTTAGCATCCTCACTCTTGGCTAAATATTCATCCAATGGCAATAGCATTTTATTGGAACCATAGCGATAAATCTCATTTGAATGCATCCAGAAGGTATCAGGCAATGAACCACCTGTCGCACCAGCTTCTAACATGGTCCAGTAGGAATCCCAGTCCGATACTTGAATATTAATTTTAATATCTGGATTCTTTTTCTCAAACTCATCCGCAATCTTTCTCAAACCAGGCTCTTGACCAGAATCCCAAATAGCATAGGATATTTCTGTCTTTCCTGAACTACTTCCTTCCGTAGTTTTGCTAGACTCAGTCGAAGTAGAACACGCTGCCAGCAGGCCTGCAGCCGCAAGCAAGGTAACATAGCGACCAATTTTCTTCATGATAATACTCCTTTTCTTTTGTCGAATACGTCGACGAACTTTGTTATTTCTACTACAACTATAACATGTAAGCGCTTTATAATCAAATAGGAATATTTGACATATTCCATATGATTTTGGGATATTTTTTAATTTTTTCAAATAAAATGTCACATTTACATATAAATATGCTATACTAATTGTAAGCCTTTACACTTTTGGTATGGAGAATACGATGAAAATACAACCTGAATTTTACGTCTTTAATAACCGATCCTATGTAGATTTTTACCCTATCCAATTTGGCATGGAAGCCTGTAAGCCACTTCACTCATTCGGCCCGACTATGAAACAACACTACCTGTTTCACTACATCATCTCCGGTTCAGGTACTTTTTACGATACCTCCGACCAACGTGAATACCACCTGACCGCAGGACAGGGCTTCCTTATCTCCCCAGAAGCTATCTGTAGCTACGAAGCAGACGAAAAGGACCCCTGGACCTATATCTGGCTTGAGTTTGACGGTCTGAAAACTGAGCATTTTCTCAGACAAGCAGGACTCTCGAAAGAACAACCTATTTTTTCGCAACGAGAAATGCCCACCTCTAGCCCTGTCTACCATGAAATGAAACAAATTCTCGCGCTCCATCACCAAAAAAGTGCTCTAGTTCTCGGACACCTTTACCTCTTTATCTCCTGCCTCATTGACTGTTCGCTAACCAAAACAAGTAGCAAACACGATGAAAACAAGGAATTTTATATACGAGAAGCCATCAACTTCGTAGAACGAAATTATGAGAAAGCTATATCCGTAGATGATTTGGCACAAGTATGCAACCTCAATCGCCACTACTTCAGTCGACTATTCAAGGAGCAAATGAACATCTCACCTCAACAATTTATCATCCAATACCGACTCAGCGAAGCCTGCGAACTCTTAAAAAACACCACTAAGACACTACAGGAAATTGCTGAAGAAATCGGCTACTCCAACCAATTCAATTTTTCAACTGCTTTTAAAAGGCATTACCAAATTTCTCCAAATCGCTGGCGAAAAATCCACAAATAAACCTCTTACGCATCCTTGACGTAAGAGGTTTTTATTCTATAAATTCTCAAAAGCCAAGCTTGGTTTGGCATTCAAATCCCAACCAGCAAAGTTTTCCTTATTATATTCACTAACGGCTGCCAAGGCAATCATACCTGCATTGTCACCGCAGAGGCGAAGCGGGGGAATGATGACCTCCACATCCGTGATTTCAGCCGCCAACCGCTCTCGCAAGCCCTGATTGGCTGCCACACCGCCCGCTACGACCAAGGTCTTGACAGGGTATTGCTCCAAGGCCTTCTTGGTCTTAGCCATGAGAATGTCCATAACACAGGCTTGGAAAGAGGCTGACAGGTCCGCATTGGACAAGGTTTCCCCTTTCTGCTGGGCATTGTGGTAGAGGTTGATAAAGGCGGATTTCAAACCTGAGAAAGAAAACTCCAGATTATCCTCCTTAATCATAGCACGAGGGAAGTCATAAATGTCTTTCCCCTCATGTGCCAACTCATCGATGACACGACCAGCTGGATAGGGGAGACCCATGACCCGCCCCACCTTATCGTAGGCTTCTCCGACCGCATCATCTCGCGTTTCACCGACAATCTTGTAGTCGCCCGCCTCTGACACATAGACCAACTCCGTATGCCCACCGCTGACCAAGAGAGCCAAGAGTGGAAACTCCAACTCCTTGACCGCACGCGCCGCCATCAAGTGTCCTGCCATGTGGTTGACAGGAATGAGTGGCAAGCCATTAGCCCAGGCAAAGGCCTTGGCTGCTGAAATCCCGACCAGCAAAGCTCCGACCAAGCCAGGCCCATAGGTCACAGCCACAGCCGTCAGGTCCTCTACCGTCACCTCCGCCTCCAACAAGGCCTCCTCGATACAGGCCGTAATCACTTCCACATGGTGACGGCTGGCCACCTCGGGCACCACCCCACCAAACCGCTGGTGGCTGGCAATCTGGCTGGCAATGACATTGGACAAAAGCTCCGCCTCATTTCGCAAAACAGCCACCGAGGTCTCGTCACAGGAGGTCTCAATCGCCAAAATCAATCTATCTTTCATTCCGTTCTCTCTTCATTAGCACCGCATCCTCGACAGGATGGCGGTAGTAGTCTTTTCGTTTTCCTATTTTGGTAAAATGCTGGCGTGTATAGAGGGCCTGAGCTGCACTATTGGACTCTCTCACTTCGAGGAAGATGTCCCCCTCCCAGTCCATCACAGCAGCCATCAGCTGACTGGCGATTCCCAACCTCTGAAAATCAGTCTTGACAGCAATCTGTAAGATTTCCATTTCATCCAGCACCGTCTGCACAGCCAAAAATCCAACTAATTCCTGCCCCTCATAGGCCAGATAGTAATCCTCATCCTGACTAGACATACTGGACACAATTTGCTCTACAGTCCATGGAGACTGCTCATAGACCGACTGCATGACTGCCAAAACAGCCTCTGCCAGATTTTCCTGACCATCGTAGTGTTTAATCTCTATCATACACGCTTGATATAACTTTCTGAGCCAGCTTGGTTGTCCTTGAGCCAGTTTTCCTCTGCCTCTACTCGCTTGAGATAGTTGGGCTTAAAGTTGGTGACATCTACTGCTGGCAAGTCTTGACCAAGCACTGCCAGCTGATAGGCAGACGGCAGACTAGTTTGATACTGGGCAGTCGGCAGAGCTTGCTCGATTTGCTCGATAAAATTTTCTACCTCGCCGACAAAGGTGATATCTTCCTTGCCAGACAGGCTAGAAAGTAAGTCTTCAAAAGACCAGTAGCTGTCTGGCTCGACTGCTCTGCCATTTTCATAAACACCTGCATAGACGCAGTTACGGCGGGCATCAATGAGGGGCACCACCAGACCCGTCAGGCTAGGCGGAACCAGGGACTGAAGACTGGATAGCCCCACCAAGTCGATCTTGAGGGTGTAGGCCAGGGTCTTGGCAGTCACCACCGCCACCCGCAGACCCGTGTAGGAGCCAGGTCCTTGAGCGACCACAATCCGCTCCAAGTCTTTGGGCGTCCAACCCACCTGTGCTACCAAAAAATCGACCACAGGCATGAGGCTGATACTATGATTTTTCTTGACGGCCAGCAGGGTTTCCGCCTGCAAGCGACCGCCCTCCACCAAGGCAACCGATAGGGCCTGGTTGGAGCTGTCTAAAGCTAGTATTTTCATCTTCTCCTCTTTCCTTATACTCAATGAAAATCAAAATCAGACTAGCTCCAAAGGTTTGGGGAACCTTTGGAGGTTGGAGATAGGCGAACGTAGTTCGTTTCTACTTATGCAGATAGAACCCTGTTACTATTTTATTTCAAGGTAACAGGCTGAAAGGCTCCACTGGAGCCTTTCACTCATCAAATCAAGTCAACAACATCTGATTTTGATTTTCGAAGAGTATTTCAATGCTACTCTCTATTGTAAGCCATCTTGACCTTTTTTTCAAATAATGAAAAGACTGGGTTGTGATTTCAAGTTGATTATCGGATAGAATCGATTTGTCATTCTAGTAAGTCACATCACTATCTGGCAGTTGACAGGCATTTCTCGGCACAATTGAACTTAGTCTTAGTAATCCCAACACACTCGGAATCCTAGCTCACTTTTCTGACTCATCCCCTCTTTTGATGCCTTGAAAATTCCGTTTTCATTTATTGTAATACCTAAAAATATATTTGCATTTCTCGCTCATTTATCCATTTAATCACTGCTTGTTTCTGAAAATCATGACACTTTTCCATTTTCCTACCAAACCCTTTTACCATCAGCATATTTTATGGTATAATGAAGAGTACATTTAGACTGAATAAATTGACAACTCGAGAAAATTGAATAGATATTACCAGACAGCCCAACTGTTTGGGGCTTTTTTCATAGTTGCCAGTCAAAAAGAAAGGAACTATACTACACATGATTTATAAAGTATTCTATCAAGAATCAAAAATTAGCCCACGTCGCGAGCAAACACGTGCTCTTTATCTAGACATCGATGCTGCATCAGAATTGGAAGGTCGTATTATCGCGCGTGAATTGGTGGAAACCAACCACCCTGAATACAATATCGAATTTATCGACCTCTTATCAGACAATCATCTTGAATACGAGAAAGAGCACGCAGATTTCAAAATTACGGAGTTTTAATCCATGTCATCAGTCAATCTAAAACCTCATGAAGTTGGCGTTTTCGCCATCGGTGGTTTGGGAGAAATCGGGAAAAATACCTATGGTATCGAATACAAGGATGAAATTCTCATCGTCGATGCCGGTATCAAGTTCCCAGAAGATGACCTATTGGGTATCGACTACGTTATCCCAGACTACTCCTACATCGTTGAAAACCTAGACCGCGTTAAAGGTCTGGTTATTACCCACGGGCACGAAGACCACATCGGAGGCATTCCCTTCTTACTCAAGCAGGCCAATGTCCCAATCTATGCTGGACCTTTAGCCCTCGCCCTCATTCGAGGCAAATTGGAAGAACACGGACTGCTCCGTGATGCGACTTTGCATGAAATCAATCATAATACAGAGTTGACCTTCAAGCACCTCAAAGTCAGCTTCTTCCGTACCACCCACTCCATTCCAGAGCCACTTGGTATCGTCGTTGACACCCCGCAAGGAAAAATCGTCTGTACCGGTGACTTCAAGTTCGATTTCACTCCAGTTGGCGAGCCAGCAGACCTTCACCGCATGGCTGCTCTCGGTGAAGAAGGTGTTCTCTGCCTCCTCTCCGACTCGACAAATGCTGAAGTCCCAACCTTTACCAACTCGGAAAAAGTGGTCGGTCAGTCCATTATGAAATTGATTGAAGGCATCCACGGACGCATTATCTTTGCTTCCTTTGCCTCCAACATCTTCCGTCTCCAACAGGCGGCTGATGCAGCGGTTAAGACCGGACGCAAGATCGCTGTCTTTGGACGCTCCATGGAAAAGGCCATTGTTAACGGTATCGAGCTCGGCTACATCAAGGTGCCTAAGGATACCTTCATCGAGCCTAACGAGATCAAAGAATACCCTGCCAGCGAGATCATGATTCTCTGTACAGGGAGCCAAGGGGAGCCTATGGCAGCACTCTCTCGCATCGCCCACGGTACCCACCGTCAAGTGCAACTCCAGCCAGGCGACACGGTCATCTTCTCGTCCAGCCCTATTCCAGGAAATACCACAGGTGTCAACAAGCTCATCAATATCTTGATTGAAGCCGGTGTCGATGTGATTCACGGTAAAATTAACAACATCCATACCTCTGGGCACGGTGGTCAACAAGAGCAAAAACTCATGCTCCGCTTGATCAAACCAAAATACTTCATGCCTGTCCATGGTGAATACCGCATGCAAAAAATCCATGCCAGCCTAGCTGTTGATACAGGCGTTCCAAAAGATAATATCTTCATCATGGAAAACGGAGATGTCCTTGCTCTGACAAAAGATTCTGCACGTCTCGCAGGTCAATTCAACGCCCAAGACATCTATGTCGATGGAAACCGCATCGGTGAAATCGGCGCAGCTGTCCTCAAAGACCGGCGCGATCTTTCAGAAGATGGTGTTGTCCTTGCAGTAGCCACTGTCGATTTTAATTCTAAGATGATATTAGCAGGACCAGACATCCTCAGTCGTGGTTTTATCTATATGAGAGAATCTGGCGAGCTCATTCGCGAAAGCCAACGTGTCCTTTTCAACGCTATCCGCATCGCCATGCGCAACAAAGACGCAAATATCCAAACAGTCAACGGCGCTATTGTTAACGCCCTACGACCATTCCTATACGAAAAAACAGAGCGTGAACCAATCATTATCCCAATGATTCTGACGCCTGACCGATAACACACTAAAATCCCATAGGTAAAACCTCTGGGATTTATTTTATATTAATACTCTTCGAAAATCAAAATTATCCGTTGTCAACTTGCCTTGATGAACTCCAGTTCTATCTTCGGCTTCGTTTCCTAGGCCACTTTTGATTTTCATTGAGTATAACAAGATACCCCAGCTTGAAAAAAGACCGATTTCAAGCTCATGTCCATCCCCTCGCCCCACTATTTCTTAGCTCAGGCTGAAACAGTCTCTTCCCAGACTACTTCACTCCACTGGACCATTACCCGCTTTCCAATTGCTCAGCTCGTGAACAAAGGACTCGTTGGGGACCTAATTCGCTATCTGGTTTTCAAGCTCATGAAAAAATGGTCCTAGCAACATTACTCGCTTTCCAATTTCTCGGCTCATGAACAAAGGACCCGTCGGGGTCCTTTGTTTAATACATATCCAAATAGTTGTCGATTTCCCATTGAGAAACGTAGGTTGCGTAGCTTGCCCATTCGATTTTCTTAGCTTCCAAGAAATTCGTATAGATATGATCACCCAGAGCTGCACGAACTACCTCATCTTCACGAAGAGCTTTCAATGCATTGTGAAGAGTTGAAGGAAGATCAGTGATACCTGCTTCACGACGCTCCTCATCAGACATTGCATAGATATTAGATTCTACTGGGGCTGGTGCTTCAATTTTATTTTGAATACCTTCCAAGCCAACTTCCAACAGAACGGCCATAGCTAAGTATGGGTTGGCAGTTGGATCAACCGAGCGCAATTCCAAACGAGTTCCCATTCCACGTGATGCAGGTACGCGAACCAATGGTGAGCGGTTTTTACCAGCCCAAGCAATATACACAGGAGCTTCAAAGCCTGGAACCAAACGCTTGTAAGAGTTCACTGTCGGGTTTGTAATAGCAGTATAGTTATAAGCATGCTTAATCAAACCACCAAGGAAATGGTAAGCAGTTTGAGACAGCTGCATACCGCGAGGATCTTCTGGATCAAAGAAAGCATTATTCCCATCCTTATCAAAGAGTGACATGTTACAGTGCATACCTGAGCCAGCAATACCAAACTTAGGCTTGGCCATAAATGTCGCATACATACCATGCTTACGAGCAATTGTTTTAACAACTAACTTGAAGATTTGAATATTGTCACAAGCTTTTAAGACATCCGCATATTTGAAGTCAATTTCATGCTGACCTACTGCCACTTCGTGATGGCTCGCTTCAACTTCAAAGCCCATCTCTGTCAAGACATTGACGATTTCGCGACGTGTATTATCAGCCAAGTCCGTTGGTGCGAGGTCAAAGTAACCACCTTTATCATTTACTTCAAGCGTTGGATTTCCTTGTTCGTCCATCTTAAAGAGGAAGAATTCTGGTTCTGGACCAAGGTTGAATGAAGAGAAACCTGCCTCTTCCATGTGACGAAGCGATTTCTTCAAATTTCCACGTGGGTCACCAGCAAAAGGCTTAGCATCTGTTGTATAAATATCACAAATCAAGCCAGCTACACGGCCATTTTCATCACCCCAAGGGAAGATAGTCCATGTATCCAAGTCTGGGTAAAGATACATATCTGATTCATTGATACGAACAAATCCTTCAATAGATGAACCATCAAACATGACCTTATTTGACAAAACCTTTTCGACCTGCTCATCAGTTGCTGGAATTTCTACGTTTTTCATCACTCCCATGATGTCTGTAAACATAAGACGTAGGAAGGTAACGTTTTTCTCTTTGATATCGCGCTTGATATCTGCCACTGTGAATGTCATTATTTTTCTCCTCTATTTTAAAAGCTAATTACGATGAACGGAAAATGGAACTAGGACTTGAAAATCGTCCCTGACGACTGAATTCATCATGTAAGATACGACGGACATCTTCATCAGTCAAGGTTTTCTGCTGTTTTTGGACCTTAGCTTTCGCTTCCCGATTTGCATATTCCTTCTTAATCGCAGCAATATTCAAACCTTCATCCAAAAAATCCTTGATTTCTAAAAGTAAGTCCATATCGTTTAGAGAATACAAGCGACGATTCCCTTCATTGCGATCGGGCTTAATCAAGCCTTGATCTTCATAGTAACGAATTTGACGAGCAGTTAAATCTGTCAACTTCATCACACTACCGATCGGAAAGATGGCTAAGGAACGACGAAACTCTTTTTCTCTCATAACGAACTCCTTTCTGCCTACCATTATAGGAGAATTTTTTTTTGAGGTCAATAGGCGATGTTATATTTTATGACATCATTTATCCTGAAAACGTTTTTTTATAACATTCACATCATAATTAACTAGAATCGCAATGAAAACTCCGATAAAGGTTTCAAACACACGAATAAACACATATTGAATCGTATCACCAGCAGGGATAGACAATGTAATAATTAATAAAGCTGACACTCCACCAATAATTCCCGCTTTATTATTCATCGCCACATTTGTCATAATCGTTAACATGACAAATACCGGAACAAAAACCGCAGTCACCCAAAAATGATCTAGGAATAACCTATCCAAAATAAAGAAAAGTAGCGCATAAAAACCAGCAATAGAATTACCCAGAATACGAGAAGCTCCAAAATGGACACTCTGATCGAAATCTTCTCGTAAACTAAACACAGCCGTCAAAGCCGCAATCTGAATCCCTTGCCAACCCAGAAAACCAAACAAAAGAATAACTAGGAAGACTGCCAAACCCGACTTGAACGTTCGCATCCCCAACCGAAATTTCTTTGGATCAAATGTATATTTTTTAAACATACCTCTATTCTAACATGATTTCAGAAAATAGAATAGCAAATACCTGCCCAGCTTTTCTTTTCTCCTAAGCTCGACTGGAAAAGCCTCCTGTTCACGCCAGCTTTTCGAAAAACCAATAATCTGCCACTTTAAATCAGCCGCAAGAGGGAACCCAGAAGTAAGATAAACGAATAGACACTGCAAAAACAACGCTTTTTTACATTTATATTTTTGTTTGGTAGCTGAATGGCAGTTGTGACCAAGATTCAGCCTTGCGGGGTTCGAATAGCCCAGTGGACTATTTGAAGTTATCACCAAGAAAAAAACAAAGCAACAAGCTACGAAATCATTTTTGACAGAAGCTTCGCTTCTTCTATTTCTAACCTCAACATATCTCCCAGATATGTTGAGCTAACTTACCGCCTATTTTTCATTTCAGTAAGCACCGCAAGCCCTGGAAGTACACCTTGCTAGACTGTCTAACTCGCTTAGCTTCATAGAAACTCTACACGATGCACAAAATGCAACGGAAATCCGTTGCATTTTAGCCTTTACCTAGGCTGATTTTCTAAACTCACTAGGTTCACAGAAAATCTAGCCTTTGTACTAGAAAAGAGCTGGTCTCCCAACTCTTTTCGTCGTTCATACGCAGTAGCTGAATAGCAGTTCACTTTGCTACGCTTGTGACCAACCTATTCAGCCTTGTGGGGTTCAAATAGTCCAGTGGACTATTTGAAGCTGTCACCCAATAAAAACAAAGTGACAAGCTACGGAATCATTTTTGACAGAAGCTTCGCTTCTTCGATTTCTAACCTCAAAATATCCCCCAGATATTTTGAGCTGACTTACCGCCTATTTTTCAGTAAGAGCTACGAGACCAGGCAATACTTTTCACCTTGCTAGACTTTCTAACTCGCTTAGCTTCGTAGAAACTCTACGCGATGCACAAAATGCAACGGAAATCCGTTGCATTTTAGCCTTCAAGTCCATTGAACTTACTTTTCAGTCAAAGCTGCAAGTCCTGGAAGCACTTTACCTTCGAGGAGTTCCATTGATGCACCACCACCAGTTGAGATCCATGAGAACTTGTCTGCACGGCCAAGGTTGATAGCTGCTGCTGCTGAGTCACCACCACCGATGATTGATTTCACGCCTGGTTGTTTCACGATCGCGTCCATTACACCGATTGTACCAGCTTGGAAGTCTGGGTTTTCAAATACACCCATAGGACCATTCCAAACAACTGTTTTCGCACCAGTCAAAGCTTCGTCAAACTTAGCGATTGACTTAGGACCGATGTCAAGACCAAGGAAGCCTTCTGAAACTGCTTCACCTTCAGTGTCACGAACTTCAGTGTATCCAGCAAATGCGTTAGCTTCTTTTGAGTCAACTGGCAAGATCAATTTACCATTAGCTTTTTCAAGAAGTGCTTTTGCGACATCCAATTTGTCTTCCTCTACAAGTGAGTTACCGATTTCGATACCTTGAGCTTTGTAGAATGTGTACGTCATACCACCACCGATAAGAACTTTGTCTGCTTTTTCAAGAAGGTTCTCGATAACACCGATCTTATCAGATACTTTTGAACCACCAAGGATTGCCACAAATGGACGCTCTGGAGTTTCAACAGCTTCTTGGATGTAAGCAATTTCGTTTTCCAAAAGGAAACCAGCTACTGCTTTTTCTACGTTTGCTGAGATACCAACGTTTGATGCGTGTGCACGGTGTGCAGTACCAAATGCATCGTTAACGAAGATACCATCACCAAGTGAAGCCCAGTATTTACCAAGTTCTTCGTCGTTTTTAGATTCTTTCTTACCATCAACATCTTCGAAACGAGTGTTTTCAACAAGGAGAACTTGTCCATCTTCCAAAGCATTGATAGCTGCTTCCAATTCAGCACCACGAGTAGCACCTGCAATGAAAGCAACGTCTTGACCCAATTTAGCTGCCAAGTCAGCCGCTACAGGAGCCAATGATTTACCTTCTTTGTCAGCTTCTTCTTTCACACGACCAAGGTGAGAGAAAAGAATTGCACGTCCACCTTGCTCAAGAATATACTTGATAGTTGGAAGAGCTGCTGTAATACGGTTATCGTTAGTGATAACGCCATCTTTCAAAGGCACGTTGAAGTCCACGCGAACAAGAACTTTTTTGCCTTTCAATTCTACATCTTTAACAGTCAATTTTGCCATTAGATAAGAACTCCTTAAATTATATTTACTTTACCATTGTATCATATTTTCTGTATTTTTTCTTGCATAAAGATATTTTTTTCACAAATGTTATGAAATCTAAAACTATCGCCTCGTAATCAGATTTTTCAAATTCTAAAGTTGCCAAATCAGAAACAACTTATGCCATCCTTGCTTCTTAGCATAAGGAAACAGCTATATTTCAGCAATCAAAACAAAAAAAGAGGCCGAAGCCTCTTCGATTTTCACTAAGGATTATTTAGCGATTTTTGCGAAGTACTCAAGAGTACGAACAAGTTGTGCAGTGTAAGACATTTCGTTGTCGTACCATGAAACAACTTTAACCAATTGCTCGCCATCAACTTCGATAACTTTAGTTTGAGTTGCATCAAACAATGAACCAAATGAGATACCTACGATATCTGAAGATACGAGTTGGTCTTCAGTGTAACCAAATGATTCAGTAGCAGCAGCTTTCATAGCAGCGTTTACTTCTTCAGCAGTTACTTTCTTGTCAAGAGTTGCAACCAATTCAGTTACAGAACCTGTTGGAACTGGAACACGTTGTGCAGCACCGTCAAGTTTACCGTTCAATTCTGGGATTACCAAGCCGATAGCTTTAGCAGCACCAGTTGAGTTAGGAACGATATTTGCAGCAGCAGCACGTGCACGACGAAGGTCACCACCACGGTGTGGTCCGTCAAGAACCATTTGGTCACCAGTGTAACCGTGGATTGTAGTCATCAAACCTTTTTGAACGCCAAATGCATCGTGAAGAGCTTTAGCCATTGGTGCCAAACAGTTTGTAGTACATGAAGCACCTGAGATAACTGTTTCAGTACCATCAAGGATGTCGTGGTTAGTGTTGAAAACAACAGTCTTAACATCGTTACCACCAGGAGCAGTGATAACAACTTTTTTAGCACCGTTAGCGTGGATGTGTTGCTCAGCTTTTTCTTTAGAAGCAAAGAAACCTGTAGCTTCCAAAACGATATCTACGCCATCAGTAGCCCAGTCGATGTTTCCTGGCTCACGCTCAGCAGAAACTTTAACGAATTTACCGTTAACTTCGAAACCACCGTCTTTAACTTCAACAGTACCGTCGAAACGACCTTGAGTTGTGTCATATTTCAACAAGTGTGCAAGCATTACTGGATCTGTAAGGTCGTTGATACGAGTAACTTCAACACCTTCTACGTTTTGGATACGACGGAAAGCAAGACGACCGATACGTCCGAAACCGTTAATACCAACTTTAACTACCATGAATGATTTCCTCCTTATGAAAATCGAGTTCTTTATTTTAAAAGGCAAGCCTTTTAATCCTTTTGTGAAAATATTAACTTGTAAGCCTACAAGCATCTTTTCAACGTTTTTATTATATAACTATTTACCGAAAATTGCAACTGCTTACCGGTTCATCTTATGTAAAAAATAGAAGGCCAAAAAATAAAAGCTAAAAATCATAGCCATGCGTTCTCTCGGGTGGTTATGACTGGTTAAATACTTAACTTAATAGCATTGCCATACCTCGACACATTTTTTAACGATTCTTGGTTTACTACTACTTCTATTTTTTACCTAAAAAAGTGTCTACCGCCCATTTTGGACCGCAGACACCTCTATAATCTTTTACCACACCCGTAAGCGGTCTTCTGGTTTCACATACATTGGATCCCCTTCTTTGACATTGAAGTCTGTATAGAATTGATCAATCTGGTTGACAATGTTGTTAACCCGATATTTAGCTGGTGGATGTTCGTCGCTGATGCTGGCAATAGCAAATTCTTTGGTGGTGACTTCACGCCATGCTTTACCATAAGACTCGAAGACTTTCTTCGTATTGTAGCCTTTTTTCTGAGCAATATCAATGGCAACCGTTAAACCACCGAGATCCGCCATGATTTCACCGGTTGAAATTTCGCCATTGACATAGTAGCCCGGAGCCACTTCCAATTTAGAGTAGATATCTGCTGCCTGTTGAACCTTTTTATTAAATTTTTCAAGGTCTTCTGGTTTCCACCAGTTGACAAGGTTCCCTTTTTCATCAAATTGAGAACCAGCCTTATCAAAGGCATGGGAAATTTCATGACCGATAACAGCCCCGATTCCACCCAGATTTTCTTCGGGACTAGCTTTTGGATCGTAGAGAGGAGCCTGTAAAATCCCCGCTGGAAAGACAATTTCGTTGTTAGTTGGGCTGTAATAGGCATTCACCGTGTGAGAAGGCATGCCGAACTGCGACTTATCAAAAGGCTTGCCAAATTGCCCCATCTCTTCACGCAATTCAAGTGTTTTTACCATATCGAAGTTAGAAAGAAGACTTCCTCCTTCTTCTTTGGATTGGATAGCAAGTTGTGAGTAATCCTTCCACTGGTCTGGATAGCCGATTTTAACAACCAATGTATCTAGTTTTTTCAAGGCCCGCATCTTGGTTTCTTCAGACATCCACTGCACTGCTTTGATTCGCTCTGCATAAGTCGCTTTAATCTCTTGAACCATAGATAGGATATTAGCCTTGGATTCTTCTGAAAAATGGTGTTTAACGTAAACTTTGCCAATCATATCGGAGAAATTTGCATCAATGGCCGCTTGAGCAACTTCTTCCTGACTCGGAGTATCTACCGCACCAGTTGCTACGCCGTCGTATTTCGCTTTTGCCTCGATTAAATTGCTTGACAGATAATCATTGTAATGGGCAATCACACGATATTGGAGCAGGGCTTTAAGAGCGTCTAAATTCTTTTCTTGATAGAGTTCATTTAATTTTTTTAGAGCATCTGGTTCTGATACGACTGTCGTTGGAGCATTCTGAAGTCCTAACTCAGAAACCAACTCAGCAATCGGTAGGTTGGGAACCAGTGCTTTGACCTCATCCCAAGTCTTCTCGTTATACATGGCTTCAAAGTTATTGGCTTCTTCTTTTGGCCGTTGCACTGCAGCCATCTCTTTTTCCAAATTAAAGAGGAGGTCTGCCTTAGAAGAGGCTTCTTTTGAGGATTCTCCTGCCAAGCTAAACACTTCCTGCAGATAGGCTTTAAAGGCTTTTTGGTTTTTCAGTGAAAATTCATCTGTGCCATCATAATTTTCTTTTGGAAAACTTAACTTGTGAGGGTCAACGTAGATGGTGTTTTTGTTACTGTCTTTTATATCTTGAGTAACGTTTATATGAAGCAAATTGCGGATGTTTTTGCCGTATAGGGCTACCAGAATCTTGTTAAGTTCTTCCATGGTAGAGGCTTTTTTAATCTCCTCTAGATAAGGCTTGATAGGCTCTAACCCCAATTTGTTGCGAGTATCAAAATCGGCTGCCAATCGGTAAAAATCAATAAGTTTTTTCTCATCACTACCAGCTTGCAGCTTGGAATAGTCCATATCCAGCTGGTCAATCATCTCCTGGATTGCTTCTTGCGTTTTCTCAGAGAGTTGACTCAGATTATCTATTTGCGATTCACCGGCACCTAATTTTGTATCTTTCAACCATTGCGCATTGATATAAGAATGAAAATCCGTCTGTGGTGTTGCTTCACCTGCTTTGGGAGCCGAGGAATTACTTGTGCCACAGGCTATCAAAAATGTCGCACAGGCGACTGCTACTAATGAAAATTTTAGTTTTTTTCTCATGGTTTCTGTCCTTTCTTTTTATTGTTAATGTGCTTAGTACCACTATTTCATAACCATACAAGCATCCTCCTTTAGTAATTAGCGGTCCTAAACTACTCTTTCATCGATCTACCTTATAAGGATTCTAACATTTATATCTGCTTTTCTTCTGTAGCCTATCTATTAATTCTCTTATTTTTTGTAACCATTCCCAAACAAAGTAATTCTAAATAATTTAAGACATTTATTTTAGCAAATTGAGTGAGAGTAGGCAAGAACTCGAACGGTCAAAAGAGTTCAGCAACAATTCCTAATTTCAAGTTATTAAGCTAAAACAATCTATTCACAGACCGTTTTAATCTATTTATTTCACAATAGTCGGACCTGAGAGTCACTGTTGAGTTCATCGGCAACAGGAATCTTATACCCAATGAAATCCCCAAATAGCAAACCCTGATCTTTTGTTAGCCATCCACACCTAAATTAGGGTAATTTTTTATAAATTGTAGCTTTCTCATTGTATATTTCCAAAATGAATCTGGCGGATACCTGTTTTATATAGTGTAGTCGTTTAGTTTGTTTTTAGCACTCGCTTCAAAGGTTCAGGGAACCTTTGAAGGCTAGAGATAGGGCGAAGCAAGTTCGCCTCAATAGCTACAGGTTGCTAGAACAGCCTTTAGGCTGTTCTAAGTTAGAAATAAGACTTGCCTCGCAAATCACCTCTGTAAAGTACGGCAAAGCGAGTTCAAATACTCCAGTGAAGTGTTCGAAGCTGGAAACAGGAAAACGAAGTTTCCTCGCTCGTCGAAGTAATCAAAGATAAACTACTGATACTCAATAAAAATCAAAAGTAGCCTAGGAAACGAAGCCGAAGATAGAACTGGGGTTCATCAAGGCAAGTTGACAACGGATAATTTTGATTTTCGAAGAGTATGAGTATCACGCTCAGATGTGTGACATATCCGTCGTACCAAAAAACACCTACCCGAAGGTAGGTGTAGATAGGCAATTATGCATTGCCACCGTTTTTCTTAATGATTTCATCTTGTACAGATTTTGGTACATCTTCGTAGTGATCAAATACCATCATGAAAGTACCGCGACCTTGTGTTGCTGAACGAAGAACAGTTGCGTAACCGAACATTTCAGCAAGTGGCACATAAGCACGAACGATTTGTGTGTTACCACGAGCTTCCATACCATCAACGCGACCACGACGTGCAGTAACGTGACCCATAACGTCACCAAGGTTATCTTCTGGTGCAGTGATTGTTACAAGCATCATTGGCTCAAGGATAGTTGGTTGAGCTGATTTAGCTGCTTCTTTAAGGGCAAGAGATGCTGCCACTTTGAAGGCTGTTTCTGATGAGTCGACATCGTGGTATGAACCGTCGTAAAGCTTAGCTTTAACGTCAACGATTGGGTAACCAGCAAGAACACCGTTAGCCATAGATTCTACGAGACCTTTTTCAACCGCTGGGATGAATTCACGTGGAACCACACCACCGACGATAGCGTTCTCGAACTCGAAACCTTTACCTTCTTCGTTTGGTGTGAATTCGATCCAAACGTCACCGAATTGACCTTTACCACCAGACTGGCGTTTGAAGAAACCACGAGCTTGTGTAGAAGCGCGGAATGTTTCACGGTATGATACTTGAGGAGCACCTACGTTTGCTTCAACCTTGAATTCACGACGCATACGGTCAACAAGGACATCCAAGTGCAACTCACCCATACCAGAGATAACTGTTTCACCAGTTTCAACGTTTGTTTCAACGCGGAATGTTGGATCTTCTTCAGCCAATTTAGAAAGGGCAATACCCATCTTGTCTTGGTCAGCTTTAGACTTAGGCTCAACCATCAATTGGATAACTGGTTCTGGAACGTGGATTGACTCAAGGATGATTTTTGCTTTTTCATCTGTCAATGAGTCACCAGTTGTAGTATCTTTCAAACCAACCGCAGCGGCGATGTCACCTGCATAAACAGTTTCAATTTCTTGACGGCTGTTTGCGTGCATTTGAAGGATACGTCCGATACGCTCACGTTTACCTTTAGAAGTGTTCAATACGTATGAACCGCTGTTAAGGACACCTGAATATACACGGAAGAATGTCAAACGACCTACGAATGGGTCAGTCATGATCTTGAAGGCAAGAGCTGCAAATGGCTCTTCATCTGATGCATGACGCTCTTCTTCAGCGTCTGTATCTGGGTTAACACCTTTAATAGCAGGGATGTCAAGTGGGCTTGGAAGGTAGTCGATAACCGCATCAAGCATCAACTGAACACCTTTGTTTTTGAAGGCTGAACCACACAATACTGGGAAGAATTCAACGTTGATAGTTGCTTTACGGATAGCAGCTTTCAATTCTTCGTTTGTGATTTCTTCACCTTCAAGGTATTTCATCATCAATTCTTCATCAGTTTCAGCAACTGCTTCAACCAATTTTTCACGGTATTCTTCAGCTTGCTCAAGGTATTCAGCTGGAATATCTTCTTCAAGAATATCTGTACCAAGGTCGTTAGTATAGATTTCAGCTTTCATCTTGATCAAGTCGATGATACCACGGAACTCATCTTCAGAACCGATTGGCAATTGGATTGGATGAGCATTTGCTTGAAGACGCTCGTGAAGTGTGCTTACTGAGTAAAGGAAGTCAGCACCGATTTTATCCATTTTGTTAGCGAATACGATACGTGGAACACCGTATTCAGTTGCTTGACGCCATACTGTTTCAGTTTGTGGCTCAACACCTGATTGTGAGTCAAGAACGGTTACCGCACCATCAAGAACGCGAAGTGAACGTTGTACTTCGATTGTGAAGTCCACGTGTCCTGGTGTGTCGATGATGTTTACACGGTGGTTGTTCCATTGAGCTGTTGTCGCAGCAGATGTGATAGTGATACCACGCTCTTGCTCTTGCTCCATCCAGTCCATTTGTGATGCACCTTCGTGAGTTTCACCGATTTTGTGGATTTTACCAGTGTAGTAAAGAATACGCTCAGTTGTCGTTGTTTTACCCGCGTCAACGTGCGCCATGATACCGATATTACGAGTTTTTTCTAATGAAAATTCGCGTGCCATGAGGTTTGTTCTCCTATAATTTTAGTTTTGTACTTTATTATACCATATTTTAAGAAAAGCGAGTGGGCAAGTCCCACCCGCTTGATTTCTTACTAATGGTGTGAAATGGTTGAGGCAAGCCTCAATCCAATTTGTGATGGTTGAACGAAGTTCCTTCATCTAATTGAGTTCAGTTAACTTCCATATATCCAATTTAGAAACTGAACTCGGACTAAACGCTTGGCAAAAAAGATAAATCCTCCTAGAGTCCACAGACTCTTCGTCGCATTTCCTATTTTTGCTATGCGTTTTATACGTCCTCGTATCTTATTCTTAGTTGAATTTTAGCTACAAATGTCTGCCAAAAAGATAAAATCTCCTAGAAACTGAAGTTTCTTCGTCGCTTTTCCTATTTTGGCTAGCATTTGCTTAACGCTAAAATATCCTATATTACCAGCGGAAGTGTGCGAATGCGCGGTTTGCTTCTGCCATTTTGTGAGTATCTTCACGTTTCTTAACAGCTGCACCAGTGTTGTTTGCTGCATCCATGATTTCTTTCGCAAGGCGATCAATCATAGTGTGCTCACCACGGTTACGAGCGATTGTTACCAACCAACGAAGACCAAGTGTTGTACGACGCTCTGGACGAACTTCAACTGGGACTTGGTAGTTAGAACCACCGACACGACGTGCACGTACTTCAAGTACAGGCATGATGTTTTCCATTGCTGTTTCAAATACTTCAAGTGCATCGTTACCAGTTGCTTCTTTGATTTGATCAAAAGCACCGTAAACGATTGATGCAGCAGTACCACGTTTACCGTCCAACATAACACGGTTAATCAAACGAGTTACCAATTTTGAGTTATACAATGGATCTGGCAATACTTCGCGCTTAGGCGCTTGATTTTTACGACTCATTTATATTTCCCCTTTCTTAGCCTTTTGGACGTTTAGTACCGTATTTAGAACGGCCTTGCTTACGATCGTTAACACCTGCAGTATCAAGTGCACCACGAACGATATGGTAACGTACCCCTGGAAGGTCTTTTACACGTCCACCACGAAGAAGAACAACGCTGTGCTCTTGCAAGTTGTGACCGATACCTGGGATGTAAGCAGTAACCTCGATAAGGTTGCTCAAACGTACACGAGCAAATTTACGAAGGGCTGAGTTAGGTTTTTTAGGTGTCATTGTTCCGACACGAGTTGCAACACCGCGTTTTTGTGGTGATGAAACGTTTGTTTGAACTTTTTTACGGCTGTTGTAACCAACGTTCAAAGCTGGTGATTTAGATTTTTCTACTTTAGACTTACGTGGTTTACGTACCAACTGGTTAATTGTAGGCATCTACATTCTCCTGTATATATTTTTTATTTTTGGTGATAGGGCATTGGTGACAACCCCTATCTGTGTGTACTTTTGCAACATTTGTCAGCACGTCCCTGTACACTCTTGAGAGACCAAAAGTAAAAAGTACCGTCTAATATAGTACCACATCCCAAACCCATTGTCAAATAGATATGTTTGAAATTTTCAAGAAAAAAACACAGCCAATCAGCTGTGTCATTTTGCCATTTCTTAGTAGCCCATACCCATTCCATCCATACCTTGTGGCATAGCTGGAGCGGCTGGTTCTGGTTTGTTGGCAACGACTGCTTCAGTTGTCAAAATCAAGCTGGCTACGGAAGCCGCATTTTGAAGAGCTGAACGTGTTACTTTAACAGGGTCAATGATACCTGCATCCATCATGTTGACCCATTCGCCTGTCGCAGCATTAAAACCTGTGCCAAGTTCTGAATTCTTCAGTTTATCAATGATAACTGAACCCTCATAACCTGCGTTATAGGCAATCTGACGAACTGGTTCTTCCAAGGCACGAAGGACAATATTGCGTCCTGTTTCATCGTCGCCTCTCAACTCCAATTTCGCTACGCTATCGATAACATTGACAAGGGCTGTACCACCACCTGCAACAATTCCTTCTTCAACTGCGGCACGTGTTGCGTTGAGGGCATCTTCGATACGGAGTTTCATTTCTTTCAACTCAGTCTCAGTAGCGGCACCGACTTTAATAACTGCAACACCGCCTGATAATTTGGCCAGACGCTCTTGCAATTTTTCACGGTCAAATTCTGAAGTTGTTCCCTCAATTTGTGACTTGATAACAGCGACACGGTTGGCAATGGCTTCTGGATTTCCAGCACCTTCAACAATGGTTGTACCATCTTTGTCAACCACAACTTTGGCAGCCTGACCAAGTGCTTCAATGGTCGCATCTTTCAAGTCCAAACCAAGGTCTTCTGTAATCACTGTACCGCCAGTCAAAATCGCGATGTCTTCCAACATAGCTTTACGACGGTCACCAAATCCTGGCGCCTTAACAGCAACAACGTTGAATGTACCACGAATCTTGTTGAGAACAAGTGTAGGAAGAGCTTCGCCATCCACATCGTCAGCAATAATCAACAATGGACGATTGGTTTGGAGAATGCTTTCCAAAAGTGGCAAAATATCCTGGATATGAGAAATTTTCTTATCGGTAATCAAGATGAATGGATTTTCAAGCTCAGCCACCATCTTTTCATTATCTGTTACCATGTATTGTGACAGATAACCGCGGTCGAATTGCATACCTTCAACCACATCCAATTCTGTTTCCATACCGCGAGACTCTTCAATGGTGATAACGCCGTCTGTTCCCACGCGCTCCATAGCTTCTGAAATGTACTCACCGACTTTTTCAGAACGGGAAGATACCGCTGCGACTTGAGCAATTTCAGCTTTATTTGACACAGGACTTGCTTGTGCTTTCAAAGCTTCAACCGCTGTTGCAACTGCTGCTTCAATCCCACGACGGATACCGATTGGGTTGGCACCTGCAGTTACGTTTTTCAAGCCTTCGCGAACAATCGCTTGAGTCAAAACAGTGGCAGTTGTTGTACCGTCACCAGCAATGTCATTGGTTTTTGAAGCCACTTCGGATACCAACTTAGCACCCATATTTTCAAAATGGTCTTCCAACTCGATTTCTTTAGCAATGGTCACACCGTCGTTTGTAATGAGTGGTGAACCGTAAGCTTTTTCCAAGACAACATTACGACCTTTTGGACCCAAGGTTACTTTGACTGTGTCAGCCAGAATATCGACACCACGGACCATGCTTTCACGTGCATCTGCTGCAAATTTAATTTCTTTTGCCATTTTCCTACCTCTATTCTACAATTGCCAAAATGTCTGCTTCACGGATGATGTGAACGGTTTGGTCTCCGTCTTTAACTTCCAATCCTGCGTGAGCATCAATCAAAACAATATCTCCAACTGCCACCGCTGGGGCAACCAAGTCACCATTCAAGGTACGAATCCCTTGTCCGATCGCTAGGACACTTGCTTCTTTTGTCTTTTCTTGACTTGCACCTGCTAGGACAAATCCACCAACTGTTTGTTCTTTTTCTTCAATTTTTACGACGATACGATCGCCCAATGGTTTCAACATGGTATTACCTCCTAGTCTTTTTAGCACTCTTTACCTCCGAGTGCTAATTCACATTTCCTATTGTATCACTTGGTCAAAAATAGTCAAGAAAATTCTACTCCTTTTTCGCTAAAATCCTTCTTAAGTATGAGACAGAATTTACCTATTCATTATTGGCAAACTATGCTATACTATTTTTAAAAAGTTAGGGGGTATTCATGAAATTTTTTAGAGATTTAAAAACAGATTACCTTGAAAGCCGATTTTCAGCCTACGAAAGTTTTGCAGAATGGTTTTTAAAACGTAAATTAGGCTTTTGGGGGAGTGGGAAAGAACTCGACTGGTCAAAAAGAGTTCCCCTCACTTCCAAACAGTAGGTTCGGGCTAAAATAGTCCACTGGACTATTTTACTCCCACCCCCGCACAGCTCAAAAGGTTCAGTGAACCTTTTTGAGGTTGAAAATGAAGCGAACTCTGTTCGCAACAGTCGTAAGGTCAGATTTGGAGTGTGAAACACGAACAAAGCTGCCAATCAACCACTGCGCTGAGATGTTGACACGAACTCTGAGAAGTGAGACTGGACTTTTTGCCCCGTCACCTATCTACTCTGGCTAGTCTGGATATTTTTCTTTAGCCACCCTCACTACATCATCTTTTTCTTCTACGGAGTTATCCTACTTTCTCTAATTATCATGCTGATAGAATGGTGGAAATATAGAAAATGAACAGCAAAAAACGCCAACTTTCGTCAGCGTTTTTAAGGAGATATGAAAAATATTTAGGATTGACTATAGTATAACCTACTTTTCAACATTCTCCATCGGTCTTGGGACGGATATTAAAACGGCAATTCTTCCTCTTCCAAGACCAAATCAGCTAGGTCATCGCCAGTATTGTTTTCACGTATGGCACGTTGGGCGCGGCTTTCTAGTAATTGGAAAGATTGGCCTAGAATCTCTGTCACATAGTGATTGCTGCCGTCTTTTTCGTATTTACGGGTCCGCAATTCACCGTCAATAGAAATCAGACTGCCCTTGCTACCATAGGAAACAAGTGTTTCCGCCAGTTTTCCCCAGAAAATAACATTGAGAAAATCTGCCTCACGTTCACCATTTTCTGTCTTAAATCGTCTATTAACTGCAATGGTTACACGAGTCAAATTTTTGCCAGTTGGTGTTTGAGTGAGTTCGGGTTGGGCCGTCAAACGACCAATTAAAATTGTTTTATTATACATATTACATCCTCCTACTTATCTATTCGTAGAAAGTTCATAAAAAGAAAGAAAATCATGAAAGAATTAATAGAAAAATTGCAAACCTCTAAACCATATACCGATGATGAACTGGCTTGGTTGCTGGAAAACATCGGTCACCCAGACCCTACTATACGCGATGAATTAGTTTATGCTAGTTTTTGCCACATCTTTCTAGATGGTTTGATTACAAGGGAACAAGCACAGTCGCTACTGCAATTCTCTCAAGAAACCAATCCCCTTTCCCTAGAAAGCTCCACACTAAAACGAAGTTTTACTTGCTTGCTTTACTGTCTTCTGCTGTCTGTTGACAATGACCAAGATTCTGAGTACTCTGCATTTTTAAGCACTGACGACCGCGAACTGCTTTTCCAACAGGCCTTGAATTATTTGACGATTGAAAATGACTGGTCTGGCTACGATGAAAAACTCGGCTGGATCCATACCGCTGCCCACGGAGCAGATTTTCTTCTGGCTGCAAGCTGTCATGAGCAATTTCCCGCTGAAAAAAGCAAAGAAGTCTGGCAGACTATTGTCACCTGTCTAACTAAACAAAGTAAAGTTTTCTCAGCTGGCGAGGAAATCCGCCTAGCACAGATTCCAGTCTACCTCCTGCTGAATGAAAAAGTGTCAGGGCAAGAGCTGACAGAATGGATTAGCAAGCTAGACTTTCCCAACCAAGAACCTCTGGACTACTTCCGGTGGCTCAACCTCCAGCATTTCCTGTCCAGTCTCTACTTCCAACTCAAATCACATCAGGTTTTGACAGAGGAACTCCGACAGACTATTGAAGGAAAAATTGAAACAGCATAAAAGAATTGGCCAAAATTGACCAATTCTTCTTTTTCTATCCCTTCCAGTGTTTAGCTGGTTCAAAAGCTTCTCCGACTTCTGCGGAGTCGTCCAATTCGATAATCCCACGGACTTGTGGGGCGTTTGGTAGAGCCAATTCACGTGGGCTACACATCATACCAAAGCTATCTTCACCACGCAACTTCCCTGGGAAAATCAGGCTACCGCTCGGCATCATTGCCCCCGGAAGAGCCACAATGGTTTTCAAGCCTTGGGCAGCATTTGGCGCACCAGCTACGATTTGCACTGTTTTGTCACCGACATTGACCTGACAAATATTGAGGTGGTCGCTACCTGGATGAGGAACCAATTCCACAATCTGACCGACTACGAACTTTGGAGCATTGTCGTTGACCAAGCTTTCAGTAAAGCCTTCTTTTGCCAACTCTGCATTCAAGGTCGCAACTTGCTCGTCTGTCAGGAAAACCTGACCATTTCCGGCAATCTCAACTAAACTTGATGCTTCAAAAATATTCCAAGCTACTGTTTTTCCTGTTTCCTCTAGGAAAACACGCGCCACTTGACCCTTGCGTTCAAACTGGACAGCTTGCCCCTTGTCTTCAGCAACAATCACCATAAGAACATCGCCAACGTGTTCCTTATTGTATGTAAAAATCATTTCTTTTTCATTTCTCCTTTATGCAAATAGACCGGTCAAGCCTTTCCATAGATTTTCAAAAAAGGCGCCGATTTTTTCTAAAATCCCTGAATCTTGTAGATTCTTATAGGCTTCTGAAATTTGTTGCTCCGCCTGTTGCTTGAACTGGTTGAGCTGGGCAGCAACCTCAGCCGAATCAATAGCAGAGGTTTCCTGATAGGCTTTGGCAAAGGTAACTAATTTTGAAACTTCATCTGCTGTGATGACATTTTCCAAACCGTTATTGGCCAAGACATCGTTAATAATAGTATTGATGTCTGATTCGGAAGCTACCTGACCATTGGACTTTTTGTAGTCGGCAAGAGCAGTCTTGATTTCCGCTACCGCCTTATCCAAGGCTGAACTATCAAAATTGGAGTCACCTGTATGAGCCGTCGCCACTTCATTGACTGTCTCTAGCTCTTGTTGAGCTACTTCGGTTCGGGCTGTATCAACTGTTTCACCATTGGCCACAAGAGCCTTGTAAACACCTGTCAAAGCAGACTCCCCTGTCACCTGAATTGGAGAAGCTACATCAATCAAGACATCCGTCGCACCAGCTGTGATAGCCGCATTGGCATACTGCGTTTCGGTAATCAAGGTGATGTTCTGTGGCGTCTTAATATCCACCACTACCCCTTTTCCAGCATCCTGCTTTTGCACCAAGACAGATGAATAGAGGGAGGCTGTGTCCGCTCCAGATGTACCTAAATATTGGTCCATATCCGTGCCGACAACCACCTGACGACTGACATTATTAACATCCGAAATACCAAATAGATTGTTAACCTCTGTCGCCTGGGCATCTGACAAACCGCCACCGTAGACCAGTGTTGGCTTGCCCCATTTTTCATTGATAACATCCGTCTGAATCTCCGCTTGAGCCAGCGGTGCCAAACTTAAACTCAATCCCAGCACCACAGGTGCTAGAAGGATTTTTCCTAGTGATTTCTTCATGTTCTTTCCTTTCTTTTGGACATAGCAGAGCTTCTCTGCTAATTTATCTACCCAGTCCAGATAAGAAGTTCATGATTTCTTCCTTGGTCTTGCGATTCTTATCGACAAAACAACCGATTTCCTTACCATTTTCCAAAACAACCAGACTTGGAATGCCTAAAATGGCCCATTCCTGCGCCAGAGGCATAAAGTCATCTCGATCCAGTTGCACAAAACGGAAATCTGGAAAAGCCTCTTCGATAGCTGGCAAATGCGGTTTGATATAGTGGCAATCTCCACACCAAGTCGTCACAAATAGAAAAACAGTTGGCTTGCCATCTTCAATCAAGGCAGCTACTTCTTCAAGAGTTGTTGGAAAAATCATCTTTCTTCCTCCCTGTATTGAATAGAACCTTGGGTATTTTCAAATAGAAATACCTGTCCTGCCTCCATCACAACCCCTCCGATAAGAGTTGTCTGCGTAGAAGCTGTTTCATCCACATAGACCGTGGCAATCTCTCCTAAATCAGCGAAAAAGTCACGCACCCCCTGCAAGGCCTGTGCTTTTTTACGGTCTTCTTGAACCTTACGGTAAAATTGAGCACTAGCGGTGAGCACACCTGCCCCCAATAAGCCTGCTAGCAAGGCTGTCTTTTTCTTTTTCATGTTGACTATTTTATCATATTTCCTCGGAATTTTCCCAAAAATGCCATTGGACTTGTGACAGCTGAGACAAACTCGCACCACTTGACAAAAGACTTAAAAATAGATAGAATGGTCTTACAGTGAGAAGTTCGATAATACATCGGCAATCAAAAAAAACCAACGTTCCCAGCGTTGAGGTTTTTTTTTGCCCCTGGGGCCTATTTGTTGCGATTGTTGAGCCAATACTCAAAGAGTATCAACACAAGACCTGATACAATAGGTGCAACGAACAAGGTGAGAAGTTCGATAATACATCGGCAATCACCTCCTCTCTATTTTGAGGGGGCATTTCTATCCTAGTAAATTTCAATCATTCTTGTCAATACTATCCATATTTTTCCATATTTTCAAGACAAGTCTAGCTCTTCGTGATAAAATAGTAGTAATCATGTCATGGAGGAAGAAGAATGACTCTTTTTGAAAAAATTAAAGAAGTTACAGAATTGCAAAGCTTACCGGGATTTGAAGGACAGATTCGCAATCACATTCGCCAGAAAATCACACCGCATGTGGACCGCATTGAAACAGATGGACTAGGTGGAATTTTTGGCATCAAGGATACGGCTGTTGAAAATGCTCCTCGTATCTTAGTGGCTGCACATATGGATGAAGTCGGCTTTATGATTAGCCAGATTAAACCTGATGGTACTTTCCGTGTTGTCGAGCTGGGAGGCTGGAATCCGCTAGTTGTATCCAGTCAAGCCTTCACGCTTCAACTACAGGACGGTCGGACCATTCCTGCCATTTCAGGTTCAGTGCCTCCCCATCTTTCTCGTGGGGCTAACGCTCCTGGCATGCCTGCCATCGCTGATATTATTTTCGATGCTGGTTTCGCCAATTATGACGAAGCTTGGGCGTTCGGCGTTCGTCCGGGGGATGTACTGGTTCCCAAAAATAAAACCATTCTCACAGCCAACGGAAAAAATGTCATTTCTAAGGCTTGGGACAACCGCTTCGGTGTCCTTATGGTGACCGAACTGCTGGAAAGCCTATCTGGTCAAGCTTTGCCAAACCAGTTGATTGCTGGGGCAAATGTGCAAGAAGAGGTTGGCCTACGTGGAGCTCATGCTTCTACAACCAAGTTCAATCCAGATATTTTCCTTGCTGTTGATTGCTCGCCTGCAGGTGATATTTATGGCGACCAAGGAAAAATTGGTGACGGAACTCTACTTCGTTTCTACGACCCAGGTCATATCATGTTAAAAAACATGAAAGACTTCCTCCTCTCAACTGCCGAAGAAGCAGGTGTCAAATTCCAATACTACTGCGGTAAAGGTGGAACAGATGCTGGTGCAGCTCACTTGAAAAATCAAGGTGTTCCATCAACAACCATCGGTGTCTGCGCTCGCTACATCCATTCACATCAAACTCTCTACAGCATGGATGACTTCTTAGAGGCCCAAGCCTTCTTGCAGGCCATCGTTAAAAAGCTAGACCGCTCAACGGTTGATTTGATTAAAAACTATTAAAACAGAAGACTTTGCTAGGTAGAATGCCCGGCAAAGCCTTTTTTCTATATAAGCTCTTCTAAAATGTACTTCCTCACATAGGTAATGAAATAAAGTGAGCCTGTAATCAGGTAAAGTTTTTTGGGATTGTCCAAGTCCGCCTGCTCCAACCACTCCTGATAGGTCTGAACTCGTTCATAACCTGACGGATAATCTTCTAACCGCACCGCTCTGAAATCGTCAAAGGTTGTCACGCTAACAGGTCCAAATTGGCTAAGCTGGGACAACATCTGGTCCACTGGCTTAGTATTGATAGCCGCAAAGAGGATTTCAATATCTCTGTCCGCATATTTTTCCTCTAGGAGCTGGGTCAGAACTGCGATGCTTTCATTATTGTGGGCTCCGTCAATCATGAGCCTTGGTTGTATCAATTCTAAGCGGCCCGGCCAGATGGCTTGGGACAAGCCCTGGCTGATGGTTTCATTGGTAATCTTTGGAAAATGAGGTCTGATGAGCTGAGCTGTGGTCACTGCCAAGGCTGCATTTACCTCCTGGTGATGACCCTGCATAAGCAGTGTTAAATCCTCAACTCGGCCGAAGGGGCTTGAAACCGCAAAGCCTGCTCTGCTATTTTCCAAAATAATTTCCCGCCCTACCGCATAGGTCAGACTCTGAAGCTGACGGGCCTGCTCCTCAAATACTGACAGCACTTCTGGCTGGTCGGTCGCATAGAGGAAGGGAACCCGCTCACGCAAGACAGCAACCTTGTGACGGGCTATAGCAGCGTGGGTCTCTCCCAAAAAAGCCTGATGGTCCAAGCCGATAGAAGGACAAACTACCGCTAGAGGATTAAGGACATTGGTCGCATCATGCAAACCGCCCATGCCCGCCTCCACCAAGAGAAAGTCGGGACGCTGGTAGTGAGCAAAGTAGATAAACATAGCCACTACTACAATCTCAAACTCTGAGATGGCATCCAGTCCAGCCGTCTGGTCCAAGTCCTCAATCAAGGGCTGCAAGTCTGTCACAATCCTCGCAAAATCGTCCTCCGAAATCATCTCCTGCTCAAAGACAATCTGCTCTCGAAAATCAATGATAGACGGCGATGTGAAGCGACCGACGGTGTACCCCGAAGACCGTAAGATAGACTGTAAGGCATTGAGGGTCGAACCCTTGCCATTTGTTCCAACAAAGTGAATAGTCGGCACTTGAAGTTGGGGATTGTCCAAGCGTTCCAAGAGCCAGCTGACACGTGCAACACCGTTTTCTAAATCTGATGCAGGGCGATTCGATAGCCACTGACGAGTTTCTTGATAATCCATGATTCCCTCTCTACAAAAGCAGCAACAGGGGGATGACCTGTTGCTCGATACTGTTTTATTTAATACCCATTAACTTGGCCAATTCAGGTATTTTTTGTAAACTTGGCAAGACAAGCATGGTCACGACAATGCGTAATGGAACTTCAAAAATAGCCTTAATCAAACGACTGCTATACAGGACAATCCAAGGTGTTCCAAAATGGAAATGGAGGGCAATCGGTGTCATGATAAAGGAAATCACAACCTGAATCAAGACAACTACACCAGCCACATAGAGCCAATCAGCTTTGTTTTTAATATTCAGCGGCTTCTGATAAAAGAACCAGCCGTAGATAAAAGCCGATACCGCCTCAATCAAAATCCAAGTGAAGAGGACAGTTTGCCCGCTAAACAAGACAAAGATTGGGTCTGAAATAGCCGCAAAGACAGCTGCCCAAACTGGACCAGCAATAGCTCCCAAAATAGTATTGGGAATGAAGGTAAACTGGACCTGCAAGGTTTCTGAAATCCGAATGGAGAAATAGTTCTCCACAACCATAACCAAGGCAAGGGTCATCGCAATAGCAGTCAACAACTGCACTGTTAGTTTTGGAATCTTCTTTTCCATAAAAAATGCTCCTTTTTCAAAAAAATGGAGCTGTCGTGTGTATTCGACAGCGGATGCAATGGTTTACCGCGCTACTCTCAGCCAGACCCCAATGTTCCTACTCTAGGAAACATCAGATACAGGCAAAGATCAGCTTCGTTATGTGGCAACATCCCATCCACATACACTTGACGCAAACCATCTACTCTGTGCAAATTTCTTTGCCAGTCTATTGTATCACACACTATATATTTTGACCACTTGCTAAAAACTATACCTTTCTAAAGGTATAAACTATAAGAGAAACTGGCAGTCTCCGACTACCAGTTAGTTTTTCTTATTTCAAACGTTCAACTTCACGCGCAATAACCAATTCTTCATCCGTTGGAATAACCAAGACACGAACTTTTGATTCTGGCGTTGAAATGTCACCATTCGCACCACGAACATTCTTAGCTGGGTCTATTTCGACACCAAACCAAGACAAACCTGCAATGACATCATTTCGCATAAGCGGTGCATTTTCACCCATACCTGCCGTGAAGACAATAGCATCTGCCCCATTTAAAACTGCAAGATACTGACCGATAAATTTTTTAATACGGTCAATGAAAATATTGTAGGCCAACACTGCATCTGGATCGTGAGCTTGGATGCCTGCTTCAATATCACGCATATCACTTGAGAAGCCAGATACACCGAACAAGCCTGACTGTTTATTCAACATGTTAACAACGTCTGCAGCATCTTTCAATTCTTCAACATTCGCAATCAAATAAGGAATGATAGCAGGATCAATATCCCCTGAACGAGTTCCCATCATTGGACCAGCTAGTGGTGTGAAGCCCATTGAAGTATCCACAGATTCACCATGATAGTTAGCAGTGATGGATACACCATTTCCGATATGTGCCGTAATCAATTTTAACTCTTCGATTGGACGCCCCAAAACTTTTGCAGCCTCATGCGCTACATAGTAGTGACTCGTTCCATGAGCACCATACTTACGAACTTTATAGTCTGTATAATATTTTTGTGGAATTGGATAGAGATATGCATGTTTTGGCATCGTTGTATGGAAAGCAGTGTCAAAAACAGCTACATTCAACACTTCTGGCAATACTTCTTCAAATGCACGCATTGCTGCTACGTGTGCTGGGTTATGAAGGGGTGCCAAGGCACTCAACTCTTCAATTTGCTCAATCTCTTTTTGACCAATAACCGCTGACTCCTTGAAGTATTCTCCACCCGCAACAACACGGTGTCCAACACCTGTAATTTCTTCATAAGTTGCAATAATATTGTGTTTGAGCAAATCTTCAAGAAGAATCTTAACTGCAACTGTATGATTAGGAATATCTAATACTTCACTTTCTTTTTTTCCATCATACTTAACAGTGGAAATAGAATCATTTAAGCCGATACGCTCGATAATACCCGCTGCTAGTACTGTTTCTTCTGGCATTTGATAAAGTTGCCATTTTAGACTTGAACTACCTGCATTAATTGCAATTGTTTTTGACATATCTTACCTCTTTTAAAGCGTTTTCCTAACTAGTATAACAGATTTTCACTTAAATTGCATTCTCTTGCTTCCAATTTTTGAAATTGAGCATGAACTTCTGAATAGCTTCTGGTTCTTGAAGACTTTGTAAGGGATAAACAAACGGCGCCAACGGTCTTGCAGCTTTCTTTTGCAAGACAAAAATAGACTTGGCCATAGCAGCCTTCCCAAAGAGACTTGGTGGCAGGGCAATCATGGCAACGATATTGGCTTGTTCTTGTAACCAGCCTTTCAGTAAATCGCTTTGCGGACTAGTCAACAAATCATTTGGAGCCAAGAGAATAGCGAATCCATCCTTTTCCAGATATTTGAGGGATTGTTCCATGAGTAAATGATGGGCGTAGGTATGTTCATTTGGACTGGCAACCTGATAACGGCTGGCAATCTGGTCATCTGGATAGTAGCCAATAGGCAAATCTCCCAAAATTACTTGACTTTCCTTCAAAATCTGCGGACGTACCGCATCTCCCTGAGCAAAAGAAATATCTGCCTGCATGACATCCGCAATACTTGCCGACAAATCAATCAAGAGGTCGTCCACTTCGATCCCCAAGTAATCCAATTCTTTCTGGCTGGCGTTGAGAATAGTCTGAGCTAGATTGCCTGTCCCCGAACCAATTTCCAGAACCGTCACCTTGGAAGTAGATACTAGTTGGTCCACTAGAAAAGATAGGATAAATCCGATAGAGTCTGGTGTGAACTGGTGATTATACTGCATGGGTTCAGTCTGATTGGCCTTGATAAGCAAGAATTGGTAGGCACGGCGCCATTCTTCCTTGGTTAAATCTAGTTGTTTCAAGGTCTTGTTATTATTGACAACAAGATCTGTCTCATGCTGATCAGCTACGTAAGCAGCATTTTGCTCAATCATGGCATCATAGATATTGGTGCCTAGCTGGTTTTGGATAGTCTGTACGTTTTCTAATAGCAGGTCATAAGCCTGTTCGATTTTTTCAAAATTCATACTCCTATCTTATCAAAAATTCACCAACTTTGCACCAAAAAGGGAGCGGCTAGCCACTCCCCTCGGGTACTATTTTAACCGGAAATTGATAGGTATACAGACCATCACTTGTTAACTCAACTGCAACCAATAGTTGGTCACCTTTAAGTTGATAACGAGCCTGTCCCTCTTGAAAGGAGACCCTTCCTCCATCCTCCTTCTGCTTAGAACCTGTGGTTAAATTTGCTTCCTTTTCATTCATCGCCGCTCCCGCAACTATTTTTTCTACTTGCAAGTCCTGCTCGACCTTGTCCAAGACCATCTGAGCCATGATATAAGCAGTCGTTTCTTGCCTTGCCACCTGTACCAAGCGACTCTCAGCTTCTTGACGGTGGAGATAAAACTGAAGCAAAAGACTAAAAACCGCCAGCATCAAAAGGGCATAGAGCAGGATGCCCGCCTTAACTTTTTTCTTTAAAAGCATAGATAAAGGTCCGCTCCTCTCCATTTTTAAAGCTAAAGTTGATGCGCACCAGCTGATTTTCTTGGGAAATAGCTGCGCTGTCTAGATGATAGAGCATGGGCTGATAGCCCTGTCCCCTGTCATTTGTTTTCCGAAAATCATCCGACCGTGACTTGCCAAAGGCCAAAGCCTGACCTCCCTTATCAACATAGACCTTGCCATTTTCAACCTTGACCAAGGCAGCCTGGTCCCACTCCGACCGCAATTGACTAGAGAAGACCAACCATTCCTTTTGAACGGTCTGACCTTGATAATGCGCTTCTTGGACCAGCAGTTTTGACAAGCCTTCAAAGACCAGAAGACTACCTGAAAGAATGACTAAGGCTACCAAGCATTCCAAGAGAGTAAAAGCAGGAATTTTACTTTTTAACAACCGATAAAACCTCCTTTCCCTCGTGGAAAACAATCGTCTTATCCGCTGTTCGTTGAACCTGAACTGTAACACCGTTTAAGGCTAAATTATCTTGCTCGGTCTGAACAGCCATCTGTGCTAGATTGAGAACCTCCTGTTGTTCCAATTCCCAAACCTGTCGCCTACGACCTGCATCCACAGCTGATAAAATCAAGCTACAAATAGTCACTAGGGTCGCAAGGGCAACCAGACTTTCTAGCAAAATATAAGCCTTATTCTTCTGTTTTCTTATAGCGACCACTCCCTATATATAATTGATACGTGACTGTCTTTCGACTAAGCCGAAAACGAATCTTGGTCAGAGAAGAATTTCCACCATTTTCTTCAAATGTGATGGTCTTCCCTTCCAATACTTCTACACTTCTGGGTATCTCTACAGCCTGATAACCATTTGTAACCTCCTGCCTACCGATAGCTAGACTCACTGTTTGGTGGGAACTGGCTGCCAATTTCTGACTGTCTCTATAGATGGCTTCAAATTCCCAGAGAAAAATCTCTTCCTGAACAGACCGAAAGGCCGTTTGTACCGTTCCCGATAGGCTGATTGCCAGAAAGCTGATGACAAATAAGGTCAGCAGGCTTTCGAACAGGGTAAAAGCCTTATTTTTTCGCCGTAGCATACTGTTTTGCTTGTTTTTCAGTAATATAACCTGCCTGTTGCAAATCCTCCACCGTTGCTTCCTTGTCATATTCCAATTCATAGAGCTCCATCTGACTCTCCACTACTTTGACAACAGCTGCATTCCCTTTCTCCTGAATGGCATCCTTCTGCTGGCTCAAATTTGGCACAAAAAGGAGCAAGAGCAGGCTAATGATCCCCAAAACGACTAACATTTCCACCAGAGTGAACCCTTTTACCTTCATTTCAACTAATTTTTTCATTTTACAACTCCATATTTTGATAAATCGGCAGCAACATGGCTGCGTAGATGAGAACGACCATTAAGGCCACAAAGAGAAAGACCAGCGGTTGAATCAGCTGCATGGCTCTATTGACCCGAGAGAAAAAATCCTCCCAACACTCGGCTGCATAAACTGTCAACTCGCTACCCAACTTGGACTTGACCTGACCATACTCGACGATCAAACTCAGCTCTCGCTTAAAAAAGACATAGGTCTTGATGTGTTCGTGAAAACTCTGACCATTGGAAAGCGACTGCTCCAAGTCCTGTCCAATCTCCCGAAAGAGCTGCGATTGTTGCTCCTGCATCAAACCCACAATCTGCGGCAGGTCCAAGCCTTGCCCAATCAAACTCCCCCACTCCCTGGCGTAATAGGCCGTCAGATAGGTTTGGATGAGTTTTCCGAAAAATGGCAGAGCTACTAAGCAGGAAAAGACCTTGATTTTGTTAGTTTTGCGAAACCAAACAAGACCAGCTAAGACCGCCACCAAACTAAGTCCACAGAGGGATAAAAAGATAGTCGGTAGATGATTGATCAGCACCGTCGCTGCATTACCTTCCTCCAACTGGGGCAGAAGATAGTTTTTCAAGCCCAGCATAATCAAGAGCAGAAAACCTAGTAAGATAATCGGATAGGTCGCCACCTCAATCAGCTTTTTACGAACCTTGCTGACATTTTCCAGATAGGACTGGATATGGTGCAAACTCAGGCTGGTATTGCCATGAACTTCTGCCAGAGCCACCTGTGTGACCACCGCATCTGAAAACCGCAAATCCGCCAGCAAACTTGAAAAGGGTTTTCCTGCTAACAGCCCGTCTGATAAGACCTGGGTATAGGGATCTGCCAGAAGCTGACTGCGTTTGAGAAAATCAACAATCTCCCCCAGATGAAAACCACTAGCAAAAAGATTATTGAAAAGCTCAATGACCTTACGCTGGCGATCCAAGGGTAATTTTTTCTGTTTCTGCCTGCCGAAGACTGATATGTCCTGCTGCAAAAAGGCGATCAATTTGCGCATTCCACTGGTCTGCGGAATGGTTTTGGTAATTTCCCTTTGCAAAATCTACTACACCTCCTCCCCCAATCAAACGTTGATAGGCAATCCCTTGAAGGGCATTGTTTAACTCCTCAGGGCTGACACCTAGTTCTAACATACGAGCATAGACTCCTGAAATAGACCTTGCATGAACTGTTGAGAAAACGGTAGCTCCCGTCAGGCTGGCTCGAATGACTGCTCGAGCGGTTTCTGCATCCCGAATCTCACCAATGATGAGCAAGTCTGGTCGATGGCGGAGGGACAGTTTGATTAGATTGTCGTAGGTGGCTCCGATGGCTTCATTGAGTTGAAGTTGAAGCATGTCCTCCTGCTTGATTTCGACAGGATCCTCGATGGTCAAAATCTGCTTGTCTGGGAATTTCAGCCTGGCAAGATGGTACATAAGTGTGGTCTTACCAGAGCCGACTGGACCCGAAAAAAGGTAGAGCCCTCGTCCCTTGATTTCTTCTGCAAGCCGATCGGCCGCCTCAAACCAGAACTTAAGTTCCTTGTCATTGTCATAGAGCAAGCGGATAACCAGACTTTCCTTACCACGATAATCTCCGACAGTTGATAAGCGAAGTGAAATCTCTCCGCTACCATAATCATAGTCACAGGACCCCTGCTGGCTACGGCGTTTTTCACCAACATTTAAACCTGCTAAAAACTTGAAATGGCTGATAATGGCTGTTACTTCCTCCTCAGCCAAGTCTTGCACAAACTCCCGTTCATCCATGATACGATGATAGACTTGGTAGCCTTGACCACGAGGAACCAGATAAATATCACTGACCCTATCTGCCACCGCCTCCTCAATCATCTTTCTTGCTTTTTCTTGAATCATACAACCTCCTCACCCTATCTATTCGTAAGGAAACTTGATTTTCCATACTTTTTTGTTAAAATAATAAAAAAGCTTGGAGGTTCTTATGAAAAGATTAAAAAAAGGCGACCATAAATCACCAAATCTCCCACACTACTAACGTTTAAGTCAACATCTCAGCGCAGTGGTTGATTGGCAGATTTGTTCGTTTTACACTCCAAATCTGACCTAATCAACTGTGCGGGGGCGGTAAGACGAACTCTTTAAAACCTTCGAGTTCTGTACCGCTCCCAGTCCCTCTTCATCTATTGAAAGAATTGGCGGTTTTGAAGTCAATCTTGCTGCCAAGGAAAAACTGGAAGAACTGGGCTTCAAACTCACTTTCTCAGAACATTATTTTGAAAACGATATTTTTGATTCGGCTCCGATTGCCAGTCGTGTTGCGGACTTGGAAGCAGCCTTTGCGGATGAGTCGGTCGATGCCATTCTGACAACCATTGGCGGTTTCAACTCTAACGAACTGCTACCTTATCTGGATTTTGACCTAATCGCCCGCCATCCGAAAATTTTCTGCGGTTATTCGGATACGACCGCCCTGCTCAATGCTATTTACGCCAAGACAGGCATGCAAACCTACATGGGTCCAGCTTATTCAAGCTTTAAAATGGTGCAAGCCCAAGAGTATCAAACAGAAGCCTGGCTCAAGGCCGTGACACAAGACTCCTATGAACTGACACCGAGTCCAGAATGGTCCAGCGATGCCTGGTACCTACCAGACGCCCCTCGCACCTTTTACCAAACAGAGTGGAAAGTCTACAATCCAGGCCAGGCCTCTGGTATTGCCATCGGCGGAAACATCTCAACCCTCAATCTACTGACTGGGACAGAGTTTGCACCCATACCAGACAAATATATTCTATTTTTAGAAGAGGCAGAAGACGACGATTATCTCATTATCGCTCGTCATTTGACAGCTCTTCTACAAGCCTATCCAAATCCACAGGCTCTTGTCTTCGGTCGTTTTCCTAAGGAAACCAAGATGACCGAGGAGATTTTGCTGGCGATTCTGGACAAGCACCCTATTCTCAAAAAAGTTCCTGTTCTCTATGATTTGGACTTTGCCCATACCCAGCCTCTGTTTACCATTACCATCGGTGCTCAAGTGGAGCTCGACACCGAAGCCTTTTCTATCAGATTCAGCTAAAAAGGATTGCTCACTATGGCAATCCTTTTATGAATCATAGTTGACACATTTTCCTTGTCTTAGCTTGCAAGGGCGAACTCGCGGTTGTTGCACCGGTTTAGTAGCAAACCCCGCAGGTAAATTTTCTCTCGCTTCTACCAACATCAGCGAATGATACCTCTGCAAATATTCATCGCATTCCTCACACCAATGCTGGTCTGATTCATCCCAAAAAGCCACCATCGTTCCATTCTTACTTTTCTTCATTGGAAAATCCTCTGATAGCCGTACCCACTCTTTTTGAAAGGCATTCAGTGCATCCTCATAGCGATCAAAAGCAGCCCTACTGGTAACATCCTCTTCCCAACCATCTAAGAACCACCAGGGTTCAAAATCTCCATACATTTTAATAACTTGATACATAATATTACTTCCTTTTTCGTACACATTATATCGAAATTGTATGATTTAAGAAAACATTCTGCTTGTTAATTCCTTATCAAGTCATATATATGTTTCTTTCTGAATATCAAAAAGCACATCCCTCAAAGAGAGATGTGCCATCTTAATTTACTCAGTTACTGCAGCAAGTTCTGCTTCTGCTGCAAGTTCTTCAGCGACTGTGTCTTCAATGATTTCAACTTCATTGATGGCTTGTGGTTCTAGATTACGGTAGCGGGCCATACCTGTACCTGCTGGGATAATCTTACCGATAATAACATTCTCTTTAAGACCGAGAAGGTTATCACGTTTACCACGGATGGCTGCATCTGTAAGGACACGTGTTGTTTCTTGGAAGGATGCGGCAGACAAGAATGAGTTGGTTTCAAGGGACGCTTTTGTGATACCCATAAGAACTGGACGAGCTGTTGCCGGAATACCACCTGCAATAACCACGTCAGCATTGGCATCTGTAAAGTCTGTGATATCCATGAGGGTACCCATGAGAAGATCTGTATCACCTGGATCCATGACACGAACTTTACGAAGCATTTGACGAACCATTACCTCGATGTGCTTGTCGCCGATTTCTACACCCTGGCTACGGTAAACTTTTTGAACTTCAGAAAGAAGGTAAGTTTCAACCGCCAAGACATCACGTACTTCAAGCAAGCGTTTTGGTTGGATAGAACCTTCGGTAAGGGCTGCACCACGCGCAACTTGGTCACCCACCTCAACCTTCATACGGGCTGTAAATGGTACCACGTATTCGCCTTCGCCAGTTACACCCTTAACAAAGACTTTCTTGGTACGAGTAGAAGCATCTTCTTCAATAGCGATAACTTCCCCTTTGACCTCAGTGATAACCGCTTCCCCTTTCGGATTACGGGCTTCAAAGATCTCTTGGACACGAGGAAGACCCTGCGTAATATCGCTGTTTGAGGCTACACCACCCGTGTGGAAGGTACGCATTGTAAGCTGTGTACCAGGTTCACCGATAGATTGAGCTGCAATCGTACCAACTGCTTCACCCACTTCAACCGCATCACCTGTTGCCAAGTTGATACCGTAACAATGACGGCAGACACCGTGACGAGTGTTACATGTAAATACGCTACGGATGGTTACTTGTTCAACACCTGCATTGACAATTTCACGGGCAATATCTTCAGTAATCAATTGGTTTGGACCAATGATAACGGCTCCTGTTTCAGGATGTTTAACAGTTTTCTTAGTGTAACGACCTTGCAAACGCTCTTCAAGTGGCTCGATCATTTCCTTGCCATCTGTGATTGAACGGATGTCAAGACCACGGTCTGTTCCACAGTCGTCTTCACGGATAATAACGTCTTGGGCAACGTCAACCAAACGACGAGTCAAGTAACCTGAGTCGGCTGTCTTCAAGGCCGTATCCGTCATACCCTTACGGGCACCGTGAGTTGAGAAGAACATTTCCAATACAGAAAGACCTTCTCGGAAGTTAGACAAGATAGGCAATTCCATGATACGTCCGTTCGGAGCTGACATCAGACCACGCATACCGGCCAACTGGGAGAAGTTGGAAATGTTACCACGGGCACCAGAGTCCATCATCATAACGATTGGGTTCTTCGGATCTTGTTTCTCAACCAGACGTTTTTCCAATTTTTCCTTAGCTGAACGCCATTCATCTGTAACAGCTGCATAACGCTCATCGTCAGTAATCATACCACGACGGAATTGTTTCTTGATTTGTTCTACACGTTCGTGAGATTCTTCAATGATTTCAGCCTTGTTGTCAATAACCGGAATATCGGCAATACCCACTGTCAAACCAGCGAGTGTTGAGTGATAATAACCCAAGTCTTTCAAACGGTCAAGCAGGGCTGATGTTTCAGTTGTACGGAAACGCTTGAAGATTTCAGCGATGATATTACCAAGATTTTTCTTCTTGAATGGTGGGTTGATTGGCAATTCTGCAATAGCAGCCTTGATATCTGATCCTGGTTCCAAGAAGTATTTATCAGGGGTTCCTTCTGTCAAGTTAGCATTGTTTGGCTCTTGCAAGTATGGAAGACCTTCTGGCATAATCGCGTTGAACAAGATTTTTCCGACAGTTGTCATCATAATCTTGTGTTTTTGGTTGTCTTTCCAAGGTTTATCAAGGCTATCTGTTGCAATACCAACACGGGTATGCAAGTGAACATAGCCATTGCGGTAAGCCATAACAGCCTCATCCGCATCCTTGAAGACCATACCTTCACCTTCACGACCAGCATCTTCCATGGTCAAGTAGTAGTTACCCAAAACCATATCCTGAGATGGTGTTACGACTGGTTTACCATCTTTAGGGTTAAGGATGTGTTCTGCCGCAAGCATAAGGATACGCGCTTCTGCTTGTGCTTCTTCTGACAATGGAACGTGAATCGCCATCTGGTCACCGTCAAAGTCGGCGTTGTAGGCTTCACAGACAAGCGGATGCAAACGAAGGGCTTTACCGTCAATCAGAACTGGCTCAAAAGCCTGGATACCCAAACGGTGAAGGGTAGGTGCGCGGTTCAAAAGAACTGGGTGTTCTTTGATCACTTCTTCCAAAATATCCCAGATACGATCATCCCCACGTTCAATCAAACGTTTTGCAGCTTTTACGTTACCAGCAATATCACGGGCAACGATTTCGCGCATGACAAACGGTTTGAAGAGCTCAATCGCCATTTCACGTGGTACACCACATTGGTACATTTTAAGAGTTGGACCAACGGCGATAACGGAACGTCCTGAGAAGTCAACACGCTTACCAAGCAAGTTTTGACGGAAACGTCCTTGCTTACCTTTAAGCATGTGGCTGAGTGATTTAAGCGGACGGCTACCTGGTCCTGTGATTGGACGACCACGACGACCGTTGTCAATCAAAGCATCCACAGCTTCTTGGAGCATACGTTTTTCGTTTTGTACGATGATACCTGGAGCGTTAAGTTCCAAGAGACGAGCCAAACGGTTGTTACGGTTGATAACACGGCGGTAGAGTTCGTTCAAGTCAGATGCGGCAAAACGGCCACCATCCAACTGAACCATCGGACGCAAATCTGGTGGAATAACTGGAAGGATATTGAGAATCATCCACTCAGGCTTGTTACCAGATTTGTAGAATGCATCCAATACATCCAAGCGACGCACTGCTTTAATGCGTTTTTGACCAGAAGCTGTTTTCAATTCTTCTTTCAAGGCTGCGATTTCTTTTGGAAGATCAACTTGTTTCAAGAGGTCTTGAATGGCTTCTGCACCCATTTTGGCAACGAATGAACCATAACCATATTCACGCAAACGCTCACGGTACTCGCGCTCAGTCATGATTGACTTGTGCTCAAGCGGTGTATCTTTCGGATCGATCACCACGTAAGCTGCGAAGTAGATAACTTCTTCCAAGGCACGTGGGCTCATATCCAAGGTCAAGCCCATACGACTTGGAATCCCTTTGAAATACCAAATGTGTGAAATTGGAGCTTTCAACTCAATGTGTCCCATACGTTCACGACGAACTTTTGCACGAGTCACTTCAACACCACAGCGGTCACAAGTAATCCCTTTATAACGGATACGCTTGTATTTACCACATGAACACTCCCAGTCTTTTGTTGGACCAAAGATGACTTCGTCAAAGAGTCCATCACGTTCTGGTTTAAGTGTCCGATAGTTGATTGTTTCAGGTTTTTTAACCTCACCGTAAGACCATGAACGAACCTTACTTGGTGAAGCTAACGTGATTTGCATACTTTTAAATCGATTTACGTCAACCACTAATAATCCCTTTCTTTTCTTGTGAGAGGCTGGATTCCCAGACCTCAAATTCTTGAACAATAATCAGCAGAATGGATAGCTGGTAAGCTATTCCTCTATAAATCAGACGGTGGAAGACCGTTGGTCCTTATCTCTTTCAGTTCTGAGGTTTGGACCAACTTGTTCCATCCATTCTAATTATTCTTTGCCTTCTGCTTCTTCTGCTGCAAAGGCTGCGGCTGCATCAGCTGCGGCTTTTGCACGTGCTTTTTCAAGATCATCTACGTGGATGATGTCATCATCTTCACCTTCATCAAGGTCACGCAATTCTACTTCATTGTTGTCTTCATCAAGGACACGCATATCCAAACCAAGTGATTGCAATTCTTTGACAAGAACGCGGAATGATTCTGGAACACCTGGTTTTGGAATTGGTTTACCTTTGGTGATGGCTTCATAGGCTTTAAGACGGCCTGTCACATCATCTGACTTGTAAGTCAAGATTTCTTGAAGGACGTTAGAAGCACCGTAGGCTTCAAGGGCCCAAACCTCCATCTCACCGAAACGCTGACCACCAAACTGAGCCTTACCTCCGAGTGGCTGTTGGGTAACGAGTGAGTATGGTCCGACTGAGCGGGCGTGAAGTTTATCATCAACCATGTGGTGAAGCTTGATCATGTACATGACACCGACAGACACACGGTTGTCAAATGGCTCACCTGTACGTCCATCGTAAAGAATGGTTTTGGCATCTGAATCCATACCTGCTTCTTTAACAGTTGACCAGAGGTCTTCTGAACTTGCACCATCGAAAACTGGTGTTGCAATATGAATGCCCAAGTTGCGAGCCGCCATACCCAAGTGAAGTTCCATAACCTGACCGATGTTCATACGTGATGGCACCCCGAGTGGGTTCAACATGATGTCAACTGGTGTTCCGTCTGGAAGATATGGCATATCCTCAACAGGTACAATACGTGAAACGACACCCTTGTTACCGTGACGACCGGCCATCTTATCTCCGACCTTGATCTTACGTTTTTGAGCGATGTAAACACGAACCAACATGTTAACACCTGATTGCAATTCATCACCGTTGGCACGAGTAAAGATTTTCACATCACGAACGACACCATCGGCACCGTGAGGTACACGAAGAGAAGTATCACGTACTTCACGTGACTTGTCACCGAAGATAGCGTGCAAGAGGCGCTCTTCAGCAGAAAGATCTTTTTCACCTTTTGGTGTGACTTTACCAACAAGAATGTCACCTTCTTTAACTTCCGCACCGATACGGATAATACCCATTTCATCCAAGTTGCGAAGAGCATCTTCACCAACGTTTGGAATTTCGCGAGTGATTTCTTCAGGGCCTAACTTGGTATCGCGTGTTTCTGATTCGTATTCTTCCAAGTGAACAGATGTATAGACATCGTCTTTCACAAGGCGCTCAGACATGATAACCGCATCCTCGAAGTTGTAACCTTCCCAAGTCATGTAGGCAACGATAGGGTTTTGACCAAGAGCCATTTCCCCATTTTCCATAGAAGGTCCATCTGCGATGAAGTCGCCTTTCTCTACGACGTCGCCCAATTTTACAAGGGTACGTTGGTTGTAGGCAGTACCAGAGTTTGAACGACGGAATTTAGAAATGTGGTAGACATCAAGCGAGCCGTCTTCACGACGCACTTCTACCTTGTCCGCATCTGCGTAAACAACCTTACCATCGTGTTGAGCGATAATAGCCGCACCTGAGTCGTGGGCAGCCTGGTATTCCATACCAGTACCAACGTAAGGTGCTTTTGGATCAATCAATGGAACAGCCTGACGTTGCATGTTGGCACCCATGAGGGCACGGTTGGAGTCATCGTTTTCCAAGAAAGGAATACATGCTGTCGCAACGGCAACTACCTGCTTAGGAGAAACGTCCATGAAATCTGCTGAATCTGCTGGGAACTCTTGGTTATTACCTTGGTGACGTCCCATTACAATCTTATCAACGAAACGGTTGTTTTCATCAAGTGGAGATGTTGATTGTGCTACGATGTAGGCATCTTCTTCATCCGCTGTCAACCAAACGATTTCGTTCGTTACTGTACCAGTTGCACGGTCGATCTTGCGGTATGGTGTTTGAATGAAACCATACTTGTTAAGGTGTCCGTAAGAAGACAAGTTGTTAATCAAACCGATGTTTGGTCCCTCAGGCGTTTCAATCGGACACATACGACCATAGTGAGTGTAGTGAACGTCTCGAACCTCATAACCAGCACGGTCACGAGTCAAACCACCAGGTCCCAAGGCTGACAAACGGCGTTTGTGAGACAACTCAGAAAGTGGGTTGTGTTGGTCCATGAACTGTGACAACTGAGATGAACCAAAGAATTCCTTGATTGCGGCTGTAACAGGACGGATATTGATGATTTGTTGTGGCGTCAATACTTCATTGTCTTGAACAGACATACGCTCACGCAAGTTACGTTCCATACGAGTCAAACCGATACGTACTTGGTTAGCAAGCAATTCACCAACGGCACGAATACGACGGTTACCCAAGTGGTCAATATCATCTACACGACCAAGACCCTCAGCCAAGTTGAGGAAGTAGCTCATTTCAGCCAAGATGTCCGCAGGTGTTACTGTACGTACGTTTTCTGCTGGATTAGCATTACCAATCACCGTCACAACACGTTCTGGATCCTTAGGAGCTACAATCTTGAATTTCTGCAAAAGAACTGGCTCAAGAAGAACAGCGTTGTCATTTGGAATATATTCTACCAAGTTGAGCTCATCGAATTGTGCTTCTACTTTTTCAAGCACATCACGACTCAATACAGTACCAGCTTCCAAGACGATTTCGCCTGTCTCACCGTTAATCACATGCTCAGCAAGTGTTTGGTTGAGCAAACGAGTACGGAGGTTGAGTTTTTTATTAATCTTGTAACGACCAACAGGTGCCAAGTCGTAACGACGTGGGTCAAAGAAACGAGCTGTTAAAAGGCTACGAGAGCTTTCAGCTGTCTTTGGTTCACCTGGACGAAGGCGCTCATAGATTTCCTTAAGTGCTTCATCTGTACGAGAATCTGCTGGGTTTTTATGAATATCTTTTTCGATGGTATTGCGAACCAATTCGCTATCACCGAAGATGTCAAAGATTTCATCATCGCCTGAGAAACCAAGCGCACGAACAAGCGTTGTGAACGGAATCTTACGCGTACGGTCAATACGAGTGTAGGCAATGTCTTTTGAGTCTGTTTCCAATTCCAACCAAGCTCCACGGTTAGGGATAACCGTTGAACCATAACCTACTTTACCGTTCTTATCTACTTTATCATTGAAGTAGACACCTGGTGAACGAACCAACTGAGAAACGATGATACGCTCTGCACCGTTGATGATGAAGGTACCCATTTCAGTCATGATTGGAAACTCACCGAAGAAGACTTCTTGCGTCTTGATCTCGCCAGTTTCTTTATTCACCAGACGGAAAGTTACATAAATTGGAGCTGAGTAGTTCGCATCATGCGCACGCGCCTCTTCCAATGTATATTTAGGTTCTTTCAATTCATAACCAACGAATTCCAATTCCATGGTATCCGTAAAGTTTGAAACTGGAAGTACATCTTCAAAGACTTCTTTCAAACCATAATCTAAAAAGTCTTGGAAAGAGTCCGTTTGGATTTCAATCAAATTTGGTAAATCAAGAACTTCCTTGATTCTTGAAAAACTACGACGGGTACGGTGCTTACCGTACTGAACTTCATGTCCTGCCAAGTTAATTCTCCTCTATTTTTCTATTGATTTTTCTGCAAAATCAAACACATTTGCCTTTTGTTAGAATTTTTAGAATCTTTAAGAATAGGTAACAATTCTCAAAAAATTCCTCATAGACACAAAAAGAGCAGCTAAATCTTCCTTTGAAAAAGTTTGATTTAACTGCTGCAAGCCTTGTCTGGACAATATTTCAAACAAGACACACGACAAATAATTTATACTATTATAGCACAAGTACTAGGAAAAATCAAGGTGAATCATTATTCACTTGCTCACTAGTTGCTGTTTGCGTTTCTGATGACTGGTTCGTGTTATTAGCTGAAGAACTCGTGCTAGTCCGAGTTGAACTGCTTCGTTGGGTTGAGCTACTTGATGTTAGTGTTTGGGAGCCGATAATTGTATTCCAAGCCTGTGCTCGGTCACTATCTGTCCCTCCAACCATGAAGTTATAGCTCGTTACTGGTGCACCATTTTTAGCCCAATAACTTGTTGTCATCGCACCGCCAACTGTTACTTGGCGCCCATTTACCTGTGTAGTCCCTGCACGTTGACCTGTAGAAGCAACGACGCTAGAAGCAATAACACCACTGTCTAATTCAAATTTTCCTGCGAACATATCCGCATTAACATTGTAAAGAGCATCAACCATATGGGCCACATATTGTGAATTATTGTGGTAGCCAGTCCAGACATACATTTCTGAGTTATCATCATTCCCAGCCCAGGTACCTAAAGTTACTCTAGGGGTCGATAGCATGAGCCACACGTCATTGACTTCATTACTTGTTCCCGTCTTACCGACGAAATCAGACGATGCTGCCTGTGGGTTTAAACCACTCAATCGACTCTTGAACGTCGTAGTATACCCAGAGTTGACAACCTGTCTCAAAAGCTGGTTCATGATACTTGCAGTTGCTTTAGAATAGACCTGAACTGGAGCAGCTTCATGCTGATACACTACTGTTCCATCAGAGGCAGTAATGCTTTCAACAATGTAATGTTTGTTATAAACACCACCATTTGCCAAAGTTTGATAGGCATTTGTATTTGTCAATACTGAAATTTCAACACCACCGCCCAACGGTACACTTTCAATATCGTACATAGGAATATGATAATTCATTTTATCCATGTACGCTTTGGCATCTACACCTGCATTTCTCATCATCTTATAGGTCCAAAAAGCAGGAATGTTAACAGAACGGTCAATAGCCGTCTGTAAGTTCATCATACCAGTACCACGTCCTGAACCATACATGATCGGTTGTCCACTTGAAAAGTTCGTTGGATAATCTGAAAGGATGCTGGCAGAACCTATCAAACCTTGATCAATCGCAATACCGTAAGCTAACAGAGGCTTGATGGTTGACGCTGGCGAACGAAGAGTATCAAAGGCATGGTTATTTTGGTTGGTTGCATAATCGCGACCACCCACAAATCCTAAAATGGCTCCTGTGGCATTATCAATTAACACACTACCTGTCTCAACATATTCGTTTCCATCATCCAAAACAGATCCATAGTTTGCCACAACAGACTGCATTGCCGCATAGATTTTTTGATCAACGGTACTCTTAATCGTGTAGCCACCTTGGCTCAATTCTTGCTTGGCCAACTCCTCATAGGATGCCTTTGTTTCATCATTTTTCAAGTCATTTTTAGAAACCTTGTCACGTTTCACCAGATAATCAAACATAACCTCCTGCGCTTCTTCCATGACCTTGTAATAGAGATAATCTTTCGTATCCGCCACTACAGGAGCTGGAGCAATAAAATCTTGTTTAATATCGTAGGCTTTATAGGTTTCGTATTCTTCCTTGGTCAAGAATGACGCCCGATACATATTAAAGAGAACATCTTGATAGCGTTCAATACCGTAAACCATATCTTCATCTGATTTACGTGTTCCATCTGATGCATAGGGAGAATAAACAATCGGACTTTGCGGTAAGCCTGCAATAAAAGCAGCCTGCGGAACAGTCAAGTCTTTCGCTGGTTTACCAAAAATTCCCTGAGCCGCAGCTTCTACCCCTGCAATATTTCGTCCCTGATTATTTCGACCAAATGGAGAAACATTTAGGTAAATGGTTAAAATCTCTTCCTTGGTCATATTCCGCTCTAATGCCAAAGCCGAAACAATCTCATTAGCCTTACGCGTAAAGGTTGGAGCATCTCCGACAAGTTGCTGTTTTATCAATTGCTGCGTCAAGGTTGAACCACCGCTAGATGAACCTAGACCAACTGATCCCAGTGCCGCACGCAAAATAGCCTTAGGCACAACCCCATTGTGGGTTTCAAATGTTTCATCCTCTGTCGCAATTACAGCCTGTTTTAGATAATTAGAGACCTCTTCCGAAGTAATGGGTACACGAAGCAAATCTGAATTAACTTCCGACACCAAGCTACCATCCGAATAGGTAACGGTGGAAATCCGACTAACTTCTGAAACCTTCGCTACCAGTTCCTCTGTTTTGGGAATCTTAACATCATCGAAAAGACTAACCACGAAACCAATTCCTATACCCGCACCAAAAAGACCGAATAGGAAGACCAAGACTGCTACTGAATTGAATAATAATTTCAGCGTCCGAAGGAAAACTCCCACTACATCCCCTAAGCCTAGGGCACTGATTTTCTTTTTAAAATCTTGCTTATCTGATTTAGTCGCCATATTAACTCCTTATCGTTCCATTATACCAAATTTTGTTTATTTTCCGCAATTTCATGGTATAATAGGAGAGAATTTTTTAATGGTGAGATGCGGTTTTAGCTTGTAAAAAACTCAAAAACCAAAGCATCTTGTTGAAGGAGAAACGCATGAACATTTTTGAAGAACTAAAAGCACGTGGCTTGGTCTTTCAAACGACTGATGAAGAAGCCCTAGTAAAAGCATTAACAGAAGGGCAAGTATCCTATTATTCTGGCTACGACCCAACTGCCGACAGCCTGCATTTGGGGCATTTGGTACCAATCCTCGTCTGCCGTCACTTGCAGTTGGCAGGCCACAAGCCCTACGCCCTAGTTGGCGGTGCAACTGGTCTGATTGGTGACCCTTCCTTCAAGGATGCGGAGCGCAGCTTGCAAACCAAAGATACCGTGGACGGTTGGGTAACAAAAATCCAAGGTCAACTCTCTCGCTTCTTGGATTTTGAAAATGGTGACAACAAGGCCGAAATGGTCAACAACTACGACTGGTTCTCAGACATCAGCTTTATCGACTTCCTTCGTGATGTTGGTAAATACTACACAGTCAACTACATGATGAGCAAGGACTCTGTGAAAAAACGGATTGAAACAGGGATTTCCTACACCGAGTTTGCTTACCAAATCATGCAGGGTTATGACTTCTACGAGCTCAATGACAAGCACAATGTGACCTTGCAAATCGGTGGTTCTGACCAGTGGGGCAACATGACCGCAGGTACTGAATTGCTTCGCCGCAAGGCTGACAAGTCTGGTCACGTGATGACTGTTCCTCTCATTACCGACTCAACAGGTAAGAAGTTTGGTAAGTCAGAAGGCAACGCTGTTTGGTTGGATGCCGACAAGACTTCTCCATATGAAATGTACCAGTTCTGGCTCAATGTCATGGACGATGATGCCGTTCGTTTCTTGAAAATCTTTACCTTCTTGTCATTAGATGAGATCGCTGAAATCGAGAAACAATTTGACGCTGCCCGTCACGAACGCCTAGCTCAGAAGATTTTGGCTAAGGAAGTCGTGACATTAGTCCACGGTGAAGAAGCCTATAACCAAGCCCTTAACATCACCGAGCAATTGTTCGCTGGCAATATCAAAAACCTATCCGCAAAAGAACTCAAGCAGGGTCTCAGCAACGTTCCAAACTACGCTGTCCAGGCTGAAGACAACCTTAACATCGTTGAACTCCTAGTTACCTCTGGTATTGTCAACTCAAAACGCCAAGCTCGCGAAGATGTAGCAAATGGTGCCATCTATGTCAACGGTGAGCGTGTGCAGGACTTGGACTACACTCTATCTGACAGCGACAAAATCGACGGCGAGTTGACCGTTATCCGTCGTGGTAAGAAGAAATATTCTGTTTTGACTTATTAATATTTTTCAAGGAAATCCTATGTGATTTCCTTTTCTACTAACCTAGGAGAAATGACATGACCTGCATTTTTTGTCACCAACTCAATGAAAATGACATTCTCTACCAGACGGAGCATTTCAAGGTCGTCTGGGATATTGACCCTATTCAAACAGGGCATCTGCTGATTATCAGCAAGGAACACTATGACACGCTCCACCAAGTCCCTCCTGCTGTTCGCTATGAACTGTCGGACTTGGAAATCTTGTTGACTGAAAAACTCTGTCAAGCATTGGCAATTGACGGCGTGACCATAGCCTGCAACGACCGCTTGTTTGACGCTGGCACCCATTTCCATGTCCACCTGATTCCACGCTTTCGATCAGACGGCTTCTGGGACCAAATTTCACTTGCACAAGCGCAGCTGGATCTGACTCACTTTCTCAAAGCATTATAAAAAGCAGCCCGACGGCTGCTTTTTCGCTTATATAGTCGCTTAGTTTCCTTTTAGTACAAGGCAACGAGCCGCAGGCATAACTGGAGTTAGGCAAGGCGAGTTAACGAAGTAATAAAAGAGAAACTAAATGACTATATCAATTCTTCCACTTCATAGATAGTATCTTCCAGCACCTCTTGGTACTGTTCCAAGTCATAGGCCACAGAGGTTTCCACCTCCGCCAACTGCTGATCCAGCTGGATGTTCACCTCTTCCACCCCGTCCAAGTCCAAGAGGTGATTGGTCACGTGTTTAACACAGTTTTGGCACGATAAGTTTTTCAATTTCAAAGTTTGCTTCATATTCTTTCTCCTTTTTTATACTCAATGAAAATCAGGTTCAGACTAGCTTCAAAGGTTCGGGGAACCTTTGAAGGTTGGAAATAAAGCGAACCTGTTCGCTACAAAAAGGTTTGGGGAACCTTTGGAGGTTGGAAATTGGGCGAACGTCTTCGTTTCTCCAAGAGCAGATAGACCCCTACTACTTTCGCATTTTCAGGTAGCAGGCTGTAAAGCTCCACCGGAGCTTTACACTCATCAAGTCAAGTCAAGTCAACAACGTCTGAGGTTGATTTTCGAAGAGTATGATGATGCCCACAGGTACACTGACCAACCAAACACCGACAAGCAATTTGCTCGGGTGCGGTCTTTTGTAGCTGAGAGATTTTGCTGGCCAGATTTTCTAGGCTTTTTTTGGAAAATGTCCCTGTGTCTAGCAGTTTTTCAACCAGTTGCCCCTGTTTTGTGGAACATATGGTAGCTAGTAAGAGCTCCACCTGCCCCTGCAAATGTTCCTCTTCACTGATAAGCGGGTAGTAGTGGTACTTGCTAGTTTCCTTAGCCATTCTCAAATAATTTTTCTTCCGTAGCCGCCCTAAAAGTGTCTTAATGGTCGTCGCCTGCCAATCAAAGCCTTCCTGCAAGGCCTGAATAATTTCCTGAGAAGTTGCACCAGGATGGGCCCACAGAACCCGCATGACCTGCCACTCCGCAGCAGAAATTGTCTGCTCCACACATTCACCTCCCAACAATCATTTTCTAACTTTAGTTTACATTTGTAGTCAAAAAATGTCAAGAAGAAAGACTGAACATCTTGCCCAGTCTTCTCATTATTCTTAGTGAGCCAGCATTTCCTGACCAATTTCCAAACCAGTCAAACCAACAGGGTAGTATGTCGGCCAGTTTTCCAACTCTTCCAAGAGTTTTTCTTGGCTCTCTCCACCAAAATAGATATGGAAGTGACCTGTTTTAACAGGGGCGATATTGTGGTCGCTAAATTGAACATACTTATAGTTACCAGCATTTGCATCCGTTGCTTCAAACAAGAAACGAACACCACGATTTCCTTTTTTGTAGGTCAAAATCTTATAACCCACATACTTATACGTGAATTTTTCTTTCTTATCTCCCACTACAAATTCCATGGTATTATCTGTAATGTTAATTTGATCAACATCTGTTTTGTAGCCTGTATCGTAATAAGCCTTGTACTCTTCAGCTGTCATACCACCTTTGATCTTAGCCTTGTAATCCCAGACCTGATCTAGTGTACCATCAAGCAAGTATGGATAAACAGATTGCCACTCACCTGCATAATCTGAAAGAGTACGATCTTTTACGGCACTATCTTCAAAATAACCATTATAAACAGTTTGCGCAGTCTCAGCACCTTCTTCTGGCAAAATTTCAGAACCTTCTTGGGAAGTTGTTTTTTCAAGGGCAGTCAGATTATCTTCCATAACAGAAATATAATCCTTACCATTTTTCATATCCTCATCCGTCAAACTTTCAAGAGGATTAAGAACGTCCAACTGAACCCCAGTCTCTTTAGCAAGTGTTTCTGCAACAGATTTTGACGCATTTTCTTCAAAATAGATATACTTAATACCATATTTATTGATATACTCTGTTAATTCTGCTAGACGTGATGGAGTCGGATCCTCATCTGCAGCAACACCTGTAATAGAAACTTGTTTCAAACCATAGTCCAAAGCCAAATATGCAAATGCAGTATGTTGTGTAACAAAGTATTTCTGTTTCGCAGCAGATAATGTTTCAGAATATTTCATATCTAAAGCATCTAATTTCTCAATATAGGCTGCCGCATTTGTTTCAAAAGCATCTTTCTTTTCTGGATATTTAGCTACCAAACTATCACGAATATTTTCTACAAGTGTAATGGCACGCTCAGGAGACAACCATACATGCGGATCATAAGCATGGCTATGCCCCTCCTCACTATGGTCGTGATCCTCACCTTCTTCACTACCTGGTAACAAGAGCATCCCTTCCGTCGCACTAATCACATTAACCTTTGTTGTATCAAGTGATTTTTCAACATCATGAACCCATGTTTCCATATTTTCATTTTCATAAACAAAAGCATCAGCCTCTTGGATACGAGCAATATCTTTAGCTGACGGCTCATAACCATGAACCTCTGTCCCAGCCTTAACCAACAGATCAACATTTGCCTCATCACCTGCCACCTGCTTGGTGAACTCATAAACAGGATAAAAGGTCGTTACAATATTCAACTTCCCATCTTCAGAAGCTGTGCTATTGCCACAAGCCCCTAAAAGCAAAGCTGAGACAGACAAGAATAATAAACCAACTTTTTTCATCTTAACTCCTTATTTTTTAAATTTTTGAACAACATTCACCAGTAAGAAAATACTAATGAAAATCAAGGTAATACTTGCACTCGCCGGGGTTTCTGCATAGTAAGAAGTTAGCAAGCCCATGACCATTCCAAAAAAGCCAATGCCCATCCCAGTAAAGATAACAGCTTTAAAACTCTTACCAAGTCGCAATGCAATAGAAGCAGGCAAAACCATAATTGTTGAAACCAGCAAAGCACCTGCCGCAGGAATCATTAAGGCAATGGCAACACCAGTCACCACATTGAAGGCAATGGACATAGCTCGCACAGGCAAGCCATCTACAAATGCCGTATCCTCATCAAAGGTAAGAATATACATCGGACGTAAAAACAGCAATGTCAGCACAATGACAATCACAGCAATCGTAAACAAAGCAATTACCTGCTCCTGACTAATCGTCACAATCGAACCAAACAGATATTGTTCCAGACTAAGCCCTGATTTCCCACCAGATTTATTCATGACAATGAGCGAAATAGCCAAACCAGTCGACATGAGGATAGCCGTCCCAATTTCCATAAAATTCTTGTAAATTGTCCGCAAATACTCTAAAAATACAGCTGCCACAATAACGACAAGAACAGTCGAAAGCGTTGGTGAAATCCCCAATACCAAACCAAATGCAACCCCCGCCAACGAAACATGACTAAGAGTATCCGACATCAAACTCTGTCGTCTGAGTATCAAAAAGACCCCCAAAATAGGCGAGAACAGACTCATCGCAATGATTGCTAGGAAAGCACGCTGCATAAAGTCATAATGAAATACAGATAGATCAAACATCAGCAACCTCCTCATCCGCTTCATGAACATTGAAACAACGCCAAGGAGACTGCTGATCACGAACCAAGTGAATGTTTCGATCAGCATACCTATTCAGCTCATCAGGATCATGAGTTATCATCAGAACCGACTTTCCATGCTTCTTAGCCGAATGATGCATGAGCTGGTAAAAAGCATCCTTGGTCCCTGCATCCATCCCTGTTGTTGGTTCATCCAGAATAAAAATATCCGGATCAGAGGCAAACATACGCGCAATGACCGCGCGTTGCTTCTGCCCACCACTCAAAGCACCTAAGCGCTTATCCCGATGTTCCCACATTCCAACTGATTCCAAACTAATCCGAACATGTTCCTCATCATGGGCTGTCAAACGACGAAACCAACCTTGTCGAGGATAACGCCCTGATTTTACAAATTCGTAAACCGTGCTCGGAAAACCAGCATTAAAACTTGCAATTTGCTGAGGTAAATAGGCCATTCTCAACTTCTTACCTTTTATACTCTTCTCAGCAATAGAAACCCTCCCCTGTTTGGGCTTCAATATCCCCAAAGTCGCCTTAATGAGGGTTGTCTTGGCTGCGCCATTCTCACCAGTCAAAGTCACAAATTCCCCACTATCAAGATAATAATGAATATGTTCTAAAACCGGTTCTTTGTCGTAGTAAAACGACAAGTCTTCCACAGTAATATATCTCATTTATTTTCTAATCTTCTCCACTAACTCACTTAAGAATCGAGCAATTGACTCCTGCTCTTCGAGACTATAATTTTCCAAAAGCTCTTCATAAGCTTCCAAGGTATGCGCGTGATGATGAGCATGCTCTGCAGCAATAGGCTTAGCAGCCTCAGTCAAACTAAAGCGAACAATACGAGCATCCTTATCATCTCTAACCGCCACCAGTAACCCCTGAGCAACTAATGACTTTGTAGCCTTCGTGATCGCAGCCTGACTAACATTCAACTCCTTAGCAATCTCAGTATTAGTATATGCAGCCTTTTCAATAAGCATCAAAATATGCTCCTGCGTATTCGTCAACTTCACCGTGCTTTGACAAGAACCAACCAAAATCTCCAATTGATTCTCCGAACTCAAAACAATCTCGTGCAGGTACTTCTCAATTTCTAATGCAATACGATTCATAGGCATCCCCTTAACCTTTTAATTAACTTGTTAAGTATAACACATAGAGAACAAAAAAACAAGGAAAATTTACTGAAAAAGAGTAGATCTATCCATAGCAACTCATAAGCCCTCTTAATAAAAAAGAAACACCAATTTCTCAGTGTTCCTTCATTTCAAACTATTCTTACTATCTGTTAACAGCAGCTTCCACCTCTGTTGTAACATCCCTATACTCGAGATTAGTCAAACTTGCATAGACATCATTGATACTATCACGATAAAAATGATCCGACTGAGCAGATAGCTTAACCATTTTATCTTTATCTACTTCACTCGGTGCTTCTAGTGTAACAATACCATCCTTGTCAATAATCAATTTAGAGAAATTGTAAACATAGAAATCTGTTGAAGTTTTGACAAAAGAATCTTCTTTTTAAAAGAAACCGATAGATATTCTTTCGTTCCCACCTGACAAGCCGTTAACACCAAAACTGACAAGGCTACAAAACCTACTCTTAATAATTTCTTTTTCATCTTTCTCCTACAAACCAGGACTTCTCCAGTTCATTTGAATCAGCGAATAGTTGCATGGACGCCGTAACGCTCCATGTTAGCTAATTTTTCATTAGCTCGCGCATTCTGGATAGCTGCCCTTGCCGCAGCATCTTCCAAATGAGCCAGCCCTTTACGAAGTCGCTCTGCCTGATTACGCAGTTGTGAAATTTGATACTCAATTAAAATCAAAAATAGCCGATATCCAATCTCTATGTACAATTGATTTGAGTTGATAAACAGTTAAGGTTTGAATAATCTCTTGAAGTTTATCGATTACCTCATTTAAAGTCTTAAATACTTTATTCTTGAAACCAAGTTTACGAATCTCAGCCCAGACTTGCTCAATAGGATTCATTTCAGGTGTATAGGGTGGAATGAAGGTGAATTCTATATTCTCAGGAATATTTACTGTCTTCGATTTATGCCAAATGGCATTATCCATGACTAAAATAATATAATCTTCTGGATAAGCTGCCGATAGCTGATGTAAAAATTCATTCATCCAATCACTATTACATCCGCCTGCTATGATGAAAAATGAGTCGCCTCTATGGGCATCCACAGCTCCATAACAATAGCG